>NZ_JAPHPY010000004.1:0-180295 GCF_026241575.1 Vibrio sp. Sgm 5 | reverse complement strand
CTGGCGCGGATATCATCGTGGAGCGGGGAAGTTAATGTTCCCAACGTGGACTCCGAATACATTAGCGCAAACCAACTCCGTTATTACTTAATTGTAGTTGCAATAACGGGGCGGACCATACATTTTTGTATCTGAGAACTGGCCCCCTTTCTCATCGATACTGTCCCCAGTCATTCCAGCGTTTCTGTTTTAAGATTGTGCGACTTCTTGCCATCAACTCATTGCTAAACCTTCAGATCTAACCTAATCGTTTATTACCGCCACAAGAAAGGATTACTCGATGTTAGGGAAGACTCTGATTGGCTGCACTCTTGGGTTGGTATGTGTAGCTCAAACCGCAAATAGCTCGGAAGGCGATGATATTCCTCAACGGGCTCAGACCGTCAGTGATGTTATAGACCGCCCAGGAGTGCTCACGCCGCGAGGACAGTGGTCATTCGACACATCACTTAGCTACACGCAAAACTCTTCAAATAAAGTCTCTGTGGTTGGTTATACCGTGTTACCAACATTGATCGTGGGACGAATTGAGGTCAGTGATGCTGATAGAACTACAGTTACGGTTGGCTTAACCGCTCGCTATGGTTTGACCAACGCTACGGAATTGGAGGTTCGGCTGCCCTACGTTTATCGAAACGACCAGATTGCAACGCGCCCTATTCAGGACGGTTCGAATGCTGACGTGGTCAATACAACAATCGATGGTGGCGGGATGGGAGATGTTGAGCTTGCGATTCGCCACCAGTTTAATTTTGATAGTGCACCTTATTGGGTCGGTGGTTTAAGAGTCAAATCCGATACTGGGCGTTCGCCTTACGATGTTTCTATAGACGAAGGCAGTAATTCCTTTAGTGACGTGCCGACGGGATCTGGTTTTTGGAGTTTTGAACCCAACATTTCAATGATCTACCCAACAGACCCAGCGGTGCTGTATGCAAGCCTAAGCTACATCTATAACTTGGAAGAGAATGTTACTGTTGGAGATACCAAAGCAGACGTTGATCTTGGTGACACCATTGCGTTAGCGGGAGGGATGGGCTTTGCCGTCAATCCAGACTTGTCTTTTTCGTTAGGGTTAAGCCACAAAACGATTTTGAAAAGTAAAGTGAACGGCAGCTCGGCTGATGACGCGAAGTTACTTCAATTGGATGCACTGACGTTTGGTGTTAATTATGCCTTTAGCCCTAGAGCATCGCTCAACGTAAGTGCGCAAGCTGGATTAACCGAAGATACCCCAGATTTTCAATTAACGATTCGTGTGCCATTTAATCTGTAGTAGATGAATACAGAGGAATTTAAGGGTTGTTGTGATGACAGCCCTTTTTTGTACAAGCGCTTCTTGTGGGCAATTATTGGAGGTGATTCAACAGTGCGTCTTCTAGTTGCTGGTTTGCACGAATTTGTTGCATTACGCCACTCACTTGCGCATCGATGTCGACCAGTGTACTTAAACCAATCACACTGTTATCTGTGGTGTTTTGAATGATGTTGATGATGCTGGAATTGATGAATTCTGAGCTAATGATATTTGGTTGATTCGGGTTCGTCACATCTGGTGAGTTTGCGCGGTTATCACTTATAAAGTTGCCTTCGCCAAATTGAATGATGTTGACGATGCCTTGATCGAGAGGGTTACCTAGACCATCTGAGCTATTGCTGCCGCTAATATTGGTAAGGTGGCCATTCTCAATAACTAAATTGGCAATGGTGGTATTTAGGATATCTTGTCCATTGATTGTGGTGGTAATACTTAATCCGATGTTGATGATGTAATTGTCAGTGACTTGAAAGCCACCACGAAGTTCGGACAACGAATTTGGTGGAAGTGGGGTTAACCCCGTTAGATCCACTTCATTCGCTAGAGAAAGTGTCGAAGTCAAAACACCGCATGTCAGAATCCACTTAGATAGCCTCATAACCACACCTCATCTAGTTCTCTCCAGCGACGGGGAGCGTAATGCTAAACACACCGAGAGAATCTCTTTGCACACCGCTTTCTAGGGGAGAGGAATGATAAATAGCAAACTTATCGTCAGTAATAAAACCAGATCGACCAACTTCAGCTTCGTTACGGATTAGAAGCACAATCCCTTGATAGTATTTCTGGAACTCTTCGTATTTCATGATCATGGTGCCCCGAGACGGATCGCCTAAGATTACGGAGTCTGCGTTCATTCCTCTGATCACCACGAAGTGCATGTAACCATCAAAATTGACGAGTGTGATCCCTGGGACCCCTACATTGCGAATCTTTTCTAATCCTACTTGAAAGCCGTCTGAGTTAAGTCCAATGGAATCGAGGTAAACTTTCATGTCTAGTAGTGAAAAGCCTTTCTCTTTGATCTTCTTTTTATCTCCCTTGTCGTACATGCTTTTAAAAATATCTTGTTCTGACGAAGGGGTTTGATAGTGATAGGTCAATAGAGAGGCCAGTGCTGCTGAACCACAACTGAAATCATACTGTTGACGAAATACATCACCAAATACGATTTCTTTGTAGCTTTTAACAGGCACAGAAAAATGTCCCCGATGAGGGAGAAACTCCAATGAATTGGCTGAAGCTGACAGAGCCAGCAACAGCCAAGGTAAGTTTTGCCAAACTTTCATATCAATATTTACTTGAGTGTCAGGTTAACGACGGTTGAGTTCTGGATTAGAACGTTGTTACCAGTATTCTGAATCACGCTCGATATCCCTGAACTGTCTGCGAACGCTCCTGGTGAGAGTATGTTGTTTCCGCTCACGGTATTGGTCGCTACGTTATCTGAAGAAATGCCATCTACATCTGATTCTGCATAAACAAGGTCTAGCTCAACATTCTGGCCACCTCGTGCTTCATTCATTGTTTCTAGACTGACACTTTCATCAGATAACGTTATGTTTTCTGCGTGTGCGGAAAAAGCAACTATCATACCCAAGGTACACAGTGCCAAACGCATCGCTTTCTCCTAGCTTCCTTTACTCACCACCGGTAAACACACTGGCATTGGTAGCAACAGATTGTTGAATCAGTGAGTTCGCTCCGGCATTTTGTGCCACAGTTGTAATACCCGCAGCACTATCTAAGCCGCCAAGGTTATTCACGTTTTCAACTTTCACTTTTGCGTCTTTCTCTCCTGCATCGTAAGTAACCGATGCTGAGTGAACTTGCCCCATCACTTCTGAGTTTGCTACGACCATATCTGTATCCATGTTGATTTGGTTGAAGCTGTCCGTGTTGGTTGTGCTTGAGTCACTGTTGTCGTTGTAGCTATCGTTTGTGCTGCTATCGCTGTTGTCGTTCGCGTAGCTTCGGTTGTCGCTTTGATCACGATTATCACTTTGATCACGATTGTCCGAGTTATTGTCAGCGTAACTACGGTTGTCACTATTGTCGTTGTTGCTGTCATTAACGCTTGAATCACTGTTATCGTTGTTACTACGACGAGTGGTTGTGCTTGCATCACTATTGTCGTTATTACTACGTGTAGTGTTCATGCTGGAATCAGAGTTGTCGTTTGCGTAACTACTGCTGTTGTCGCTGCTATCGCTTTGGTCACGGTTATCTGATTGATCTCGGTAGTCTGCTTGGTCACGGTTATCGCTGTTGTCGTTGTAACTGCCATTCGTACTTGAGTTGGAGTTATCGTTCGCATAGCTACTGCTGTTGTCATTATTGCTTTGGTTGGTGCTCGCGTTGTGGTCACTGTTGTCGTTGTTACTACGCGTGGTGTTCATGCTTGAATCTGAATTGTCATTCGCATTGTTGGTACTACTGTTATTGTAGCTACCGTTAGTACTTGCATTGCTACTGTCGCTGTTATCACTGTTGTCGTTGTTACTCCGAGTCGTGTTCATGCTTGAATCAGAACTGTCGTTCGCATTATTCGTACTGTTGTTGTTGTAACTACGATTTGTATTTGCATCAGCACTGCTGGCGTCATTTGTGCTGCTGTTCGTTTGTGTAGTGGTTTGTGTTGCCGTGTTTGCGCTGTTCGTCCATTGCTTATTGTCATCGCCATCATCAATACCGTTAGCAGCTAATACTGAACCACTAAAAAGAATCGCTGACATTGCGATAGCAAGCCCTGTTTTGTTAAGAGTCATGTTGATTACTCCATTTCCTGATATTTCCTAATTAAAAATGACTGCACGTAAACTTCTTGCTGCCTCCTTAACTGCGGAAGCGAGAGAATTATAGGTAAGGGTTTTTGGGGGCGTTTCTTATGAATGAGAAAACTATCAGTAGTGAGTTAAATGAAGAATAGAAGCTAGTTGGCTTACTGATAAAAGCTAATTTTTATCATCAACTTAGTGGGAATAGTTCTCATTAGGGTGCTTCAAGTATGAAAATATCTGACTAATAAGGCTGAAAAAGTAGGTTTTTGCTCATCAGATGACTCAGCCTAAAATCCCAGCGGTTAAGTCGATGTTTAGACCCCTGAATTGAAGGTGTCAGTAAGAACAAGCAGTTAAATTAGGTTGGGTGGAAAGGTGTCGACTCTACATTTAAAAATGCTCAATCCTTTTGGTTATTTTACGTCGTAGGTGTGCCCGTAAAGTCAGCCTGAACTGCTATATTTTCTCTATTGATAATTTTATTGATCATAAATGTGGTGATCAGAAAACACTGACACATGGAGGTAGGTAGTAAAGGTGTCAGCAAACAGTGGTGGATACTATGGGAACCAAGCATCTTCTCCTTCTAGCGGAGAATAATCTTCAAACCAGTTTAATAGAGGGGCAATTATCAATCGCACCTGACGTAAAAGTCAGAACGTGTTTACCAGAAGAGGCCGTCTTTCGCAGTCATACCATGAGCATCGATCTTGTGTTTATTGACTATGACTTTATGAGGCGACTTGAATCCAGAGGTTTGCTCCCTGATTTCGATTTATTCGGTTGGCCGCTAATGATTCACAACGTGCCAAGCGAGAGCGTTGAAAATGAATTGTTGCGATGGAAGCTACTTAAAGGCATTTTGCTACAAAGTGCTTCTGTGTCCCACATAAGCGAGAGTGTGGAATATATATTTCAAGGAGGATTGTGGTTACCAAGGGTGTATTTAGAAACTTTAATCAACAACTACCGACACTCGAATGTTTCGATGGAATGCCAACATGATTCGCTAACCAGTCGTGAGAGGCAAATTTTAGAGTTGCTGGCTTATGGAATATCAAACCAGCAGATCGCTTCACAGTTGTTTTTGTCAGAGAGTACGGTGAAAAGCCATATCTATAAGTTGTACAAGAAACTAGATGTACATTGCCGTCATGATGCTATCAAGATAGTGCGGATGAACGGGGGGTTAACCGCACAATAAGTACTCAAAAAAGAATGCGTAAATAATCATAAGCTCATTCAAGAGCGGCTAGTTTAACAACCCGAGGGGCAAACCTTTGCTCGTATCACCTTATTCGCATTTTACTTTTGGTGTGATTACTTAAGAAATAAATTGTAAACCAGTTGTTTTAATTTGGTTAAATCGATATAGGTTTCTGTTTTTATTTTATTTTCTGCCTTCATTTAGATTGATTTTTTGAAATACCAATCGCAGTTTTTATAATCACTTTAATTTAGTGTGGTTATAAGTTAAACATTCTTATGTTCAGCGATGATTTTCTCTCGAATTGTGATCTGGGTAGTGAATAAATAATCAATATTAAAGATTAATTAAAAGCTTCCTTAAACAAAATTGACAAAATTTAACCAATCGAGATAATCCATTGGTCGGGATTTGACGCTATTAGAGTCCTGCGCATTGTCAGGATGACAAAGAAAGGAAGCAACATGACGAATATAGGAAGCCTGCTAGTAGATGCGGCCACCCTGATGCTAACAGGGATGGCGGTCGTATTTATTTTCCTCACCATTCTAGTTTATCTCGTTCGGCTTTTGTCGAGATTGGTACCAGAAGAAGTACCTGAGCCGATCGCAGCACCAAAAACACGCACCAACGTTCAATCAACCTCTTCAGCTGTTAGTCCACAAGTAGTGGCGGCGATTTCGGCGGCGATTCATAAACATCGCGCCTCTGTCGCGAAGTAGCCGAAAGATAGGATTAAAAAGGAGTTTAAGAGCATGTCTAAACCACTAGCTATTACGGATGTGGTCCTTCGTGACGCCCATCAATCACTGTTTGCTACGCGTATGCGTATCGAAGATATGCTGCCTATCGCAGCGGAATTGGACAAAGTTGGTTACTGGTCATTAGAGACCTGGGGTGGCGCAACTTTTGATTCTTGTATTCGATTTCTGGGAGAAGATCCATGGGAGCGTCTACGTGAGTTAAAAAAAGCAATGCCAAACACGCCGATGCAAATGCTACTTCGTGGTCAAAACCTTTTAGGATACCGCCATTATGCTGATGACGTAGTAGAGAAGTTTGTTGAGCGTGCACACGTTAACGGAATGGATGTGTTCCGTATTTTCGACGCAATGAATGACGTACGAAACTTTCAAACGGCTGTTAAGGCTGCTGTGGATGTTGGTGCACATGCTCAGGGTACGCTGTCTTACACGACCAGCCCAGTGCATAACACAGAGACGTGGGTGGATTTAGCAAAACGCTTAGAAGACCTCGGTTGTCACTCTCTGTGTATCAAAGACATGTCTGGTTTGCTCAAGCCTTATGAAGCAGAAGAGCTGATCACTCGCATCAAAGCATCCTGTGACGTGCCACTAGCGCTTCATTGTCATGCAACGACGGGGTTATCAACCGCGACTGCTGTAAAGGCCGTAGAAGCCGGAATTGATATCCTTGATACCGCGATCTCTTCAATGAGTTGTACTTATGGCCATACGCCGACAGAAACTGTGGTAGCGATGTTGCAAGGTACAGAGCGTGATACCAACTTAAAACTGGACCAAATTGAGCCTATTGCGGCTTACTTCCGTGAAGTGCGCAAGAAGTACGCGAAATGGGAAGGGCAATTGAAAGGGGTGGATTCTCGTATCCTCATTGCTCAGGTTCCTGGTGGCATGTTAACCAACATGGAAGGCCAACTTAAAGAACAAGGGGCGGCAGACCGTCTTGATGAAGTTCTGGAAGAGATCCCACGCGTGCGTGAAGATCTTGGTTTTATTCCCCTAGTAACACCAACCTCACAGATCGTCGGCACCCAAGCCGTTATTAACGTGCTGACAGGTGAACGTTATAAGAGCATCACGAAAGAAACCGCAGGCTTATTAAAAGGTGAATACGGTGCAGCACCTGCCGCATTGAACGCCGATCTGCAAGCAAAAGTTCTTGATGGAAAAGAGGCGATCACGTGTCGTCCTGCTGATCTATTGAAACCTGAAATGGAGACGCTTACTGTCGATTTGATGGAGAAAGCACAGTCTGATGGTATCAAGTTGGCAAGTGAGCGTGTGGATGACGTATTGACGTATGCTTTGTTCCCTCAAGTTGGTCTCAAATTCCTTAAGAACCGTGACAACCCAGATGCGTTTGAACCTGCTCCAACGCTAGAGTCAGCGAAACCAGCAGCTCAGGTAGCGCCAGTAGCAACCGGTGGTGTTGAGACTTATAGCGTTCGTGTGGATGGCCAAGTGTACGAAGTGGAAGTCGGCCCACAAGGACAGCTGGCGTCTGTTACTCCAAATGTTTCAGCAGCTCCAGTACAACCAAGTGCTCCCGTAGCTCCAGCAAATACTTCTGCGGAAGCAGTACCGGCACCGCTTGCCGGTAACATCTTTAAAGTGAATGTTCAGCCAGGCGCTGAAGTTTCTGAAGGGGATGTTCTGCTTATCTTAGAAGCGATGAAGATGGAAACCGAAGTTCGCGCGGCTCGTGGTGGTGTAGTGCAAGAGCTGAATGTGAAAGAAGGTGATGCCGTTACTGTTGGTTCACCGCTTCTTAGCTTAGCATAAGGGAGTATCATGGACGGATTGATGACCTTATGGTCAGAAACAGGGATCGCGAACTTTGAGTTCGGCCAAATCTGTATGATGTTGGTTGGTTGTGCACTGCTGTTTTTGGCGATCAAAAAAGGCTTTGAGCCATTGTTGCTATTGCCTATTGGTTTTGGTGCCATCTTGGCTAACATTCCAAATGCAGGCTTTACTGACCCAGGTGGCTTGCTTTACTACGTGTATTACATCGGGATCGAATCAGGTGTCTTCCCACTATTGATCTTCATGGGTGTCGGTGCGATGACGGACTTTGGTGCCTTAATTGCGAACCCGAAAACGTTGTGGTTAGGGGCCGCTGCTCAGTTTGGTATTTTTGCGACACTATTTGGCGCGATTTTACTTAACTACGTTCCTGGTATGGAATTCTCCATGGCTGATGCATCGTCTATCGCCATCATTGGTGGTGCAGATGGACCTACGGCGATTTTCTTAGCAAGTAAACTGTCTCCGGACTTACTTGGTGCGATCGCCGTTGCGGCATACAGCTACATGGCGTTGGTGCCGATTATTCAGCCTCCGATCATGAAAGCACTTACGACCAAAGAAGAGCGTCAAATTAAAATGGCTCAACTGCGTCATGTCGGTAAGTGGGAAAAAGTACTGTTCCCACTTGCTGTGTTGCTGATGACAATTCTATTCCTGCCATCGGCTACACCTTTGGTTGGTATGTTCTGTTTAGGCAATTTGATGCGCGAAGCGGGTGTAGTGGATCGTTTATCCAAAACCGCTCAAAACGAGCTGATCAACATCGTGACCATCTTCTTAGGTCTTGGTGTCGGCTCTAAACTGCAAGCTGAACAGTTTTTGAATCTAGAAACACTTGGCATTCTGGGTTTAGGCGCAGTGGCATTCAGTATAGGTACTGGTGCAGGTGTTCTGATGGCAAAGCTTCTCAACAAGTTCTCGAAAGAAGACATCAACCCACTTATCGGTGCTGCGGGTGTTTCAGCGGTACCAATGGCAGCTCGTGTTGTGAACAAAGTTGGCTTAGAAGCGAACCCACAAAACTTCCTGTTGATGCATGCGATGGGGCCAAACGTAGCCGGTGTACTTGGTTCCGCAGTCGCGGCTGGTATCTTGTTAGCGCTAGTAGGCTAATCGTCTTGTTCGATTTTTGGTGGATACGCTACGACATAGAATTATCCACCAATTTACAAATTGACGATTAACTTCGGTAAACAAAATGGTTTATAGTCAAAGGGATGCTTTCGCATCCCTTTTTGTTTTCTCGCAGGGAATGGGCTATGGAACACAAACAGATAGTGATTACTAAGTTTGGCGATGCAGACGTTCTCGCCATTCAAACCGCACCAACACCCTCACCTCAAAAGGGTGAAATCCTCATAAAAGTCGCCTATTCAGGCATTAATCCTATCGACGTGAAAACGCGCGCGGGGTTAGGTTGGGCGGCCGCACAAAATAAAGATAACCTTCCTTGGGTTCCGGGGTATGACGTTTCTGGCAAAGTGGCGTCTTGTGGGGAAGGGACATCACGTTTTGAAGTCGGGGACGAGGTTGCTGGTTTCATTGGATTTCCAGCTCGTGGTGGTGGTTACAGCCAATACCTTTGTGTTCCTGAGTCAGCTCTCAGCCGTATTCCCAATTCAATAACTTTAGAAGCTGCGGCTGCACTTCCTCTGGCAGGGCAAACGGCGGCTCAAGCATTAAGAACGGCTAATGTTACTGAAGGCGACCGAGTGTTGATTCTCGCTGGTGCAGGTGGTGTTGGCCACATAGCGGTACAAATCGCCGTAGCAACCAAAGCCGAAGTCTTTACCACCTGCAGTGAGCGGAATTTAAACTACCTCGCGACGCTGGGAGCACATGCAGTGAACTATCAATTTGCGCCAGTGTCAGAACGTGTTGAAGATGTGGATGTGTTGATCGATCTTGTCGGTGGTGACGCCGCTTTAGATGCTCTGAAATGTTTGACTGATAACGCCCGAGTGATCACCGTTCCGACCATAACGGCTGAGTTGATTTGTGAGAAAGCAAAACTGCTTGGTTTTGATGCCAGTGGCATGCTGGTGGAGCCGGATCGTGAGCAGCTCGACACCTTACTTTATATGGTGGGGGTTGGTCTGCTAAAAACAGAAATTCAACATGTTTATCCGATGAACGAGGTTGTGGATGCCCACCGACAAGTTGAATCCGGACGGACACGAGGCAAGGTATTGCTTGATATGACATGCTAGAGGCATTTAATGCAGCCTTTGAAAATTTAGCACTATGGTTTTCTGACTCCGCATTATGGGTGTTGTTCATTACTGGATTTCTTAGCGCTACCCTCTTACCGGGGGGCTCTGAAGCTGGATTGATCGCGACCCTCTCGTTAAACCAGTATTCCGCTACTTCCATCATTATTGTCGCCACGATTGGTAACACGCTTGGTGGATTGACCAACTATTGGCTTGGGCTTTGGATTCCAAATAAGACAAAAGATGAAAAACACGGCCATACGGCACTTAAATGGCTGTCCAAGTATGGATATTGGGGATTGTTCTTTAGCTGGTTACCAGTGATTGGTGACCCGCTATGTTTAGCGGCAGGATGGTTAAGGATGAAATTTCTGCCGTGTATGGTTTTGATATTTTTAGGCAAAGCAGCAAGGTACTCCTTGTTAGCCGCCATCTATCTCGGTTTATTTTAAGGAAAGCGCATGAGAATGTTTTGGGTAAGCGCGTGCTCACTGTTGGTGATCACGGGCTGTGCATCAAACGCCCCAGTATCATCATTGCCTGATGGGGTTACTTTCGTCGAAGCGTCGAAAGCAGAAGAAGGCAAAGTTAAAATTCCATACCAGAAGTATCAACTAGACAACGGTTTAACGGTGATTCTGGCACCAGAGGATTCCGATCCACTTGTGCACGTTGATGTGACATACCATGTTGGTTCTGCACGAGAAGAAATTGGTAAATCTGGTTTTGCTCACTTCTTCGAACACATGATGTTTCAAGGTTCAGAGAACGTTGGTGACCAGCAACACTTTAAGATCATTACTGAAGCGGGTGGTACTTTAAATGGTACAACTAACCGTGATCGCACTAACTACTTTGAAACTGTCCCAGCTAACCAACTTGAGAAAATGCTGTGGTTAGAATCGGACCGCATGGGCTTTTTGCTTGATGCCGTTTCGCAACACAAGTTCGAGATCCAGCGCTCAACAGTAAAAAATGAACGAGCCCAGCGCTACGACAACCGTCCGTATGGTTTGATTTGGGAGCGTATGGCTGAAGCGCTTTATCCTGAAGGTCATCCATATTCATGGCAAACCATTGGCTATGTGGAAGATCTCGATCGTGTTGACGTGAACGATCTGAAAGCCTTCTTCTTGCGTTGGTACGGTCCAAACAATGCTGTGGTGACTATTGGTGGCGATATTGATGTTGAACAGACGCTTGAGTGGGTGAACAAATACTTTGGCTCTATCCCTCGCGGCCCTGAGGTCGATAATGCGCCGAAACAACCAGCGAAGCTGGCAGAGAGTAAGTTCATCACGCTGGAGGACCGAATCCAACAGCCAATGGTAATGATTGCTTGGCCAACCACTTACAGCGGTGAAGCAAGCCAAACTTCGTTAGACACACTTTCTAGCGTATTAGGCAGCGGCACCAACAGTGTGCTCTACCAAGATTTAGTGAAGACACAAAAAGCAGTGGATGCGGGTGCATTCCATGATTGTGCTGAGCTGTCTTGTAACTTCTATGTTTACGCGATGGGCGATTCTGGTGACAAAGGGGACCTGTCAAAGCTTTATGATGAATTAATGGTATCGCTGAACAAGTTTGCGAAAGATGGCGTGACAAAAGACCGTCTTGACCAACTAAAAGGTCAAGAAGAAGCGAATGCGATCTTTGCACTGGAAAGCGTTAAAGGCAAGGTGACGCAACTTGCTTCCAACCAAACGTTCTTTGGCCAGCCTGATTTGATTGAGAAACAGCTTGAGCAGATCCGTGCAGTAACACCAGAATCAGTAGAGAAAGCTTACAGTGACTTTATCCAAGGGAAGAACAAAGTTACTTTGAGTGTGGTGCCAAGAGGGAAAACAGAATTGGCAGTGAAACCTGCTACATTTGTCACCCCAAAACGCACATTACCTGAATACCAAAAGATCACGGATGACCAGTTAGCCTACCGTCGTGCGACTGACAACTTCGATCGTTCTGTTCAGCCTCCGGTTGGTGCTCCAGTCGAAGCAACCATGCCCAAGCTTTACGACATCCATTTCAATAATGGTTCAGAGTTACTTGGTACGGTGAGCAATGAAACGCCAACCATGATGATGCAGTTCAGTCTCCCGGCAGGGACGCGTTTTGTTGAAGAAGGCAAGGAAGGTCTGGCACAGCTGACCGCTGCGATGCTGCAAGAAGGCACAACGCAACACAGTGTGGAAGAGATTCAAGCTGAGCTTGATAAATTAGGTAGTGTTATCTCTGTTGATGCGACGGGCTATACGACTGACATCAGTGTGTCCACACTAGAGAAAAACCTAGCACCAACGCTCAAGATTGTTGAAGAGATGTTGTTGTCGCCTGCATTTAAAGAAGAAGACTTTGAACGAGTGAAAATGCAAGCGTTAGAAGGCTTAGTTTACGAACATCAAAAACCAAGCTGGATGGCCGCGCAAGCCAGCCGCCAAGTTTTGTACGGTGATTCAACTTTTGCTCGTCCAAAAGAAGGCACCAAGGCCGGAGTAAAGGCGCTAACACTAGACGATGTTCGAGACTTCTATGCGAAGCACTATACACCGCAAGGAGCGCAGATCATTGCGGTGGGCGATATCGATAAAGCAGACGTAGAAAAACAACTGACGTTTTGGTCTAACTGGAAAGCAGAAGCTGCACCGTTGTATTCTCCGCAAAAAGTAAACCCTTTGGGTAAGCAACAAATTCACCTAGTGGATAAGCCTGGAGCGCCACAAAGTGTCGTGATGCTCGTACGCCAAGGTATGCCTTACGATGCGACTGGTGATTTTTACCTAGGTCAGCTAGCGAACTTTAATCTGGCGGGTAACTTCAATAGCCGTATCAACCAAAACCTTCGTGAAGACAAAGGCTACACTTATGGTGCTTATGGTTATTTCTCCGGTAATGCGGAGACTGGCTCGGTTGTTTTCACTGCACAAGTGCGTGCGGATTCAACGGTTGCGTCTATTATCGAGATGGAGAATGAGTTGAACGAGTTCTCACAATCGGGCATGACTGACGATGAATTGAAATTTATGCGCCAAGCGGTCGGTCAAAAAGATGCGCTGAAATATGAGACGCCAACACAGAAAGCGAAACTCATCAGTGATATTTTGAAATACGACTTAGATAAAGACTATTTACAGCAACGAAACGCTATTGTTGAGAAAGTTGATAAGCAGACTCTCAACGCTCTAGCCGAAAAATGGTTTGACCCGAACGACTATCAAATCGTGGTTGTCGGGGATGCAAAATCCCTTCGCCCTCAACTAGAAAAGTTAGGGAAAGACGTGGAAGAGCTTGAAATCATTCGATAGAGTACACATTTAATAGCGGAGAGGAGACTCTCCGCTATTCGTTTCTAACTAGATAAATGACTTTTTGATGGGTTATTTATCTAGATGGATTATATATCAATAACTTAGCTTTCACTTGCCACGCTTGGCGAGTGTCCTGCTCCCAATATAAGCGAACCTCATTTTGACTGATTTTGCTGCGCGACTAAAACAAGTTGCATCAAACCCAGAAGTATTTAAGCAGTTTGGACGCGGTGTTGAGCGAGAAACTTTGCGCTATCGTCAGGATGGACACCTAGCAACAACACCTCATCCAGAGGGTTTGGGCTCAGCGTTCACAAACAAATGGATCACGACAGACTTTTCAGAATCTCTACTGGAATTCATTACGCCTGTATCACATGATATCCCTGAATTGATCGGGCAGTTGAAAGACATCCATCACTTCACTCAAACCAAAATGGGTGAAGAGAAAATGTGGCCACTTTCGATGCCATGTTATGTAGGCACTGAAGATGATATTCAGCTAGCTCAATATGGCTCATCAAACTCAGCAAAAATGAAAACGCTTTACCGTGAAGGTTTAAAACGCCGCTACGGTAGCTTAATGCAAATTATCTCGGGGGTGCACTTCAACTTCTCTTTCCCTGAATCGTTCTGGGATGCACTACATGGAGAGCAAGATGAAGAAGCTCGCCAAGAAACGAAATCCGCAGCGTACTTTGCTCTAATCCGTAACTACTACCGTTTTGGTTGGATGATCCCGTACTTCTTTGGAGCGTCACCAGCATTGTGTGGCTCGTTCATTCAAGGACGTGAAACTGATCTGCCATTTGAGAAAATTGGCGGGACGCTTTTCTTACCAAAAGCAACCTCTCTGCGTCTGAGTGATCTCGGTTACACCAACAGCGCGCAAAGCGTGCTTAAGATTGGCTTTAACAGCATTGAACAGTATCTTGAAGGCTTAAGTGACGCTATTCGTCGTCCATCGGATGAGTTTGCAGAGATTGGTGTGAAAGTGGATGGCGAATACCGTCAATTGAACTCAAACATTCTGCAAATTGAGAATGAGCTATACGCTCCAATTCGCCCTAAGCGTGTAACGCAAAGTGGTGAAAAACCATCTGAAGCTCTGACACGAGCGGGTGTTGAATACATTGAAGTCCGTTCTTTAGACGTAAACCCATTCAGTGCGGTTGGCGTGAGTGAGGAACAAGTTCGATTCTTGGACCTATTCCTAACATGGGCAGCGCTTTCTGACTCTGACCCTATGGATAACTGCGAGCTTGAATGCTGGCGTGATAACTGGAACAAAGTTATTGTTTCTGGTCGTGAGAAAGGTTTGATGCTGCAAATTGGTTGCCAAGGCGAACGTTTATCTCTGCAAGATTGGGCGCACAGTGTATTCGCTGATCTTCGTCAGATTGCGGTTGAAATGGACACCGCGACTGGTGGTAATGCGTACCAAGCGGTTTGCGACAAACTGGAGTCTTGGATTGACGAGCCTGAGCTTACTATCTCTGGTCAATTGCTTGAGCTGACCAAAGAGCACGGCGGTTTGGGTAAAGTGGGTTGTGCGCTTGGTATGAAGTTCCGCGAAGAAAATCTAGCACATAGCTATGAGCAATACTCGGCAGATGCGATGGAAACTGAAGTCGCGACATCGGTAGAGAAACAAAAACAAGCAGAGCAAAGTGACACGTTATCCTTTGATGACTTCTTAGAAGATTACTTTGCTTATCTAAAACAATAATCAGCAGTAAGGGCAGGGATTGGACATTAAGCCGTTAGTGGTGTCTGTGCTTGGAAGCGTAATGTTAGCCGGTTGTGCGACAGCGCCCCCAAAGCAACAAGACAACCTATGTGAAATATTCCGAGAAAAATCTGGTTGGTATGAAGATGCCAAAGACATGGAAGAAGAGTGGGGTACGCCGATAAACGTGGCGATGGCGATCATCAAGCAAGAAAGTAGCTTTCGTCATGACGCTCGACCACCAAAGGATTACGTTCTCGGCTTTATTCCATGGGGGCGCGTAAGTAGCGCTTACGGTTATGCTCAAGCTCAAGACCCTGCTTGGGAAGATTTTCAAGATGCGACGGGTCAAGGTGGTTCACGTACTAACTTCGACGACTCAATGATGTTTGTCGGTTGGTATACCCATGAGACTCGTCGTCAATTAGGCATCTCATTGTGGGATCCTTACAAGCAGTACCTTGCTTATCATGAAGGACGTGGTGGATATAAGCGCGGAACCTATAATAGCAAGCCAAGCTTGTTAAAGGTTGCAAGACGCGTTGAGCAAACCGCAAAGACTTATGGCTGGCAGCTGAAGCAATGTCGTCAGGAACTAGAAGACAACAGCAGCTGGTTCTTTTAACCCCCTAACGAATTCATTTGGACTGGGGGAATGAATAGAAATCAATGCCAATACTCTTGAGTATTGGTCGTTACAATCAGGAGAGATGTAATGCCTTTATTAGACAGTTTTACCGTAGACCACACTCGCATGAATGCACCTGCAGTACGAGTGGCTAAAACGATGCAAACCCCTAAAGGGGATACCATCACGGTATTCGACTTGCGCTTTACTGCCCCGAACAAAGACATCCTTTCTGAGCGAGGAATTCACACGCTAGAGCACCTGTATGCGGGCTTTATGCGCAATCATCTAAATGGTGAAAGTGTTGAGATTATTGATATTTCACCAATGGGCTGTCGTACAGGTTTTTACATGAGTCTAATCGGTACGCCTTCAGAGCAGCAAGTGGCTGACGCTTGGATTGCAGCAATGGAAGACGTATTGAAAGTAGAAAACCAAAACAAGATCCCTGAGCTGAACGAGTACCAATGTGGTACAGCTGCAATGCACTCTCTGGATGAAGCGAAGCAAATTGCAAAGAACATTCTAGAAGCGGGGGTTGCGGTGAATAAGAATGATGAGCTGGCACTACCAGAATCAATGCTGAAAGAGCTACGTATCGACTAACTTAGCTTTTCGTTCAGATAGCTGAAAACATAAGAGCCTGACAGTGTCAGGCTCTTTTTCTTTGCGATTTAAGGCGTGATATTTTGTTCACACTTAGCTGTTTTTCTTCAGCTTTGGATACACTTTTACAAGCTTGATACGGTTCTCTTCTACTTGAACAATTTCCATTGGGTGCCCAGAAACTTGCACACTCAAATGGCTTTGAGGAATATCTTCCAGGTGTTCAAGGATCAAGCCATTGAGGGTTCTTGGTCCGTCAGTTGGCAGTTTCCACTTCAAACCTTTGTTGATGTCTCGAATATTTGCACTGCCCTCAATTAAGAAGCTCCCATCACCTTGCGGTGTGATCTCCTCGGACAAGCTCGGTGCGATTGATGTGGTAAACTCACCGACGATCTCTTCCAGAATATCTTCTAACGTCACTAGTCCGTTAATGTCGCCATACTCATCGACAATCAAACCGATACGCTGTTTATTACGTTGAAACTTCAACATCTGTACGTTCAGTGGCGTGCCTTCAGGAATGTAGTACACCTCATCGGCTGCGCGTAGCAGTGTCTCTTTGTTGAACTCGTTCTTCTCTAGCATTAAGCGATAAGCTTCACGCAGACGCAGCATACCAACCACTTCATCAATCTGGTCACGGTACAGCACAATACGGCCATGAGGAGAGTGAGTCAGCTGACGAACGATAGATTTCCAATCGTCATTGATGTCGATGCCAGTGATCTCATTACGAGGCACCATGATGTCATTCACTGTGACGTGCTCTAGGTCCAAAATAGACACCAGCATGTCTTGGTGACGACGAGGAATGAGGCCGCCAGCTTCATTTACCACGGTACGCAACTCTTCTGAGCTAAGGTGGTCTTCTGTGGTGTGATCGGCTTTTACGCCGAGTAAACGGATAAAGCCGTTAGTAATAAAGTTCACCAACATGACGAGTGGTGACAGTACCTTCATTAAAATAGTAAGAAGGATGCTGCTCGCATAAGAGACGCGCTCCGGATAGAGCGATGCGATAGTTTTCGGTGTCACCTCTGCAAAAACCAGCACCACCATAGTGAGAGCACCAGTTGCAATTGCGACCCCTAAATCGCCATACAAACGCATACCTAAAATGGTTGCGATAGCGGAAGCGAGGATATTGACGAGGTTGTTGCCGATAAGGATCAGGCCAATAAGGCGATCTGGGCGGTCGAGAAGCTTTTCGACTCGCTTCGCCCCTTTATGCCCATTATTGGCTAAGTGCTTTAAGCGGTAACGGTTCAAAGACATCATCCCTGTTTCTGAACCGGAGAAGTAACCTGATATGACGATAAGACACGCGAGTAGCGCAAATAAGATACCCGTAGATATGTCGTCCAAAACGCAGCAGTTCCTTTTATGTGTTTGGTTAATTTATGACCGAGCTAGGTCATGAAGTCAATGGAATAAGGGGTACTCTATTTTATTTGCTCGGCAATATAAAGGATAAGGAGCACAAGGCTCCTTATTAATTGCATTTAATCGATGGAAAGTATCAACTTAAGATGATCTCTTTCACGAAGCGACTGCCAAAGTACGCCAAGGTCAACAAAGTCGCACCTGCAACCGCAAACCAAGTTACTTTTTTGCCTCGCCACCCTTTACGGTAGTGACCCCAAAGCAGAATTGAGTACACAACCCAAGCGATGAAAGAAAGGATTCCCTTGTGGGCCTTACCTTGAGCAAACATGTCTTGTACAAACACAAAACCAGTAATCAGCGTTGCCGTGAGCAACAAGTTACCAATCAAGATAATTTTGAATAGCTGACGCTCTACCATCATGAGTGGCGGTAAGTTTGGATTGATTGCGAGTGATTTTTTCGTTTTAAGCTTGTGATCAAGCCAAGCTAACTGGAGTGCGTAGAGTGCACCAATGGTCAACGTGGCGTAAGAGAAGAGTGCGAACGATATGTGAATAAGTAACTTAGGATCGTTTTCTAAATGTCTAATAAATGTGCTTGGTAAAAACGTTGCTGCAGATAAATTGATAGCAGCAAAACTGTATACCACAGGCAACAAGAACCATAAGCGATTCTTAAGCATTGCCACACTCATGACCAAAGAAATAATAAAACTTATTAGCGAAGCAACATTAAGAATACTGAGGTTTTGCCCTGAGCCGTCAAATATCAGGTCACTCAGAATCCAAGCATGAAAAACAAGCGCACATGCCGCACTGGCAAATACGGTTTTGACTTTGATTCCTGACTGCTGAGAGAGTCCAGGTATGATGGTCGCTATCGCCAAAACGTAAAGTATGGCGGCCGCGATGGCAATTAAGCTATCCATGAATCCTAAGAGTTATTGTGCACGATGCTAAAAATTATACCTTGCATTACTCTTTGGGGCTACGGTAGATCCTTCATCAATCACGAGAGATGAGATATTGAAATTAACAAGTTAGCCCTCAAGTTAATGATAAGAGCAGTGTTCGGGTATGACTGTGACGTTGGCTAAGGTATACTCACACTAATTAATCGCCATTTTAGCGAAGAGACAAAGATGTTTGAGAATTTAACGGATCGATTATCCAAAACGCTGAAAAATATCAGTGGCAAAGGTCGTCTGACCGAAGACAACATTAAAGAAACCCTACGTGAAGTGCGCATGGCGCTTTTGGAAGCGGACGTTGCCCTTCCTGTTGTGCGTGAGTTTGTTAACCGCGTTAAAGAAAAAGCGGTGGGCGTAGAAGTTTCTAAATCGCTGACTCCGGGTCAGGAATTCATCAAGATCGTTCAAGCAGAGCTTGAAGGTGTAATGGGTGAATCTAACGAAGCCCTAAATCTAGCAGCGCAGCCGCCAGCCGTTCTTTTAATGGCGGGCCTACAAGGTGCGGGTAAAACCACATCGGTAGGTAAGCTTTCTAAGCTTCTAAAAGAGCGTGATAAGAAGAAAGTCTTGGTTGTGTCGGCCGACGTTTACCGTCCTGCGGCAATCAAACAGCTAGAAACTCTAGCATCAGACATCGGCGTCGACTTCTTCCCATCGTCACCAGATCAAAAACCACTTGATATTGCGAATGCCGCGGTCGACCACGCGAAGAAGAAATTCTATGACGTGCTTATTGTCGATACCGCAGGTCGTTTGGCTATCGATGAAGAAATGATGGGTGAGATTAAAGATCTTCACTCTGCAATTAACCCGGTCGAGACACTGTTCGTTGTTGATGCAATGACAGGTCAAGATGCGGCGAACACAGCGAAAGCATTCGGTGATGCGCTACCGCTAACCGGTGTGATTCTGACTAAAGTGGATGGTGATGCACGTGGTGGTGCGGCGCTATCGGTTCGTCATATCACGGGTAAGCCAATTAAATTCCTCGGTGTGGGTGAAAAGACTGACGCACTAGAACCATTCCACCCAGATCGTATTGCATCGCGTATTCTAGGCATGGGTGATGTACTGTCACTGATTGAAGACCTACAACGCAATGTCGACCAAGACAAAGCAGAAAAACTAGCGAAAAAGTTCAAAGAGAAGAAAGGTTTTGACCTTGAAGACTTCCGTGAGCAGCTAGGTCAAATGCAAAACATGGGTGGCATGATGGGCATGCTAGACAAATTGCCAGGTATGTCTCAATTGCCGTCAGACGTGAAAGACAAAGTTGATGACAAGATGTTCAAGCAAATGGAAGCGATCATCAGCTCAATGACAATGAAAGAACGTCAACGCCCGGAAATCATCAAAGGCTCACGTAAAAAACGTATCGCAGCAGGTTCGGGTGTTCAGGTACAAGACGTTAACCGTCTGCTTAAGCAGTTTACCCAAATGCAAAAGATGATGAAGAAAATGCAAAAGGGCGGCATGAAAGGCATGATGCGCAACATGCAAGGCATGATGGGCGGCGGTATGGGTGGAGGCGGTGGCTTCAATCCATTTGGTCGTTAAACGATTGCCTAGACTTTAGTTTCAGGGTGTTAGCTACATCACAAACTTGAATTTCAATTTATGTTGGTGAAAAAGTAACTAAATACCTTGCATTGCTTCGGGATAAGAGTAAAATTCCGGAGCTTTATTTTGGCACGAGACCCCAGATTGTTCAGCTTTATGGATGATTATTGGGGTTAATTTTATTTTTGAGAAAGCAAAGAGGACGACATGGTAACCATTCGTTTGGCACGTCACGGCGCTAAAAAGCGTCCATTTTATCAAATCGTAGTAGCGGACAGCCGCAACGCTGCAACTGGCCGTTTCATCGAGAAAGTTGGTTTCTTCAACCCAACTGCTAAAGGTCAAGAAGAAGGTCTACGTCTAGACCTAGACCGCGTTAACCATTGGGTTGGTCAAGGCGCGTCTCTATCTGACCGCGTTGCTAAGCTAGTTAAAGACGCTCAAAAAGCGGCTTAATTCTTTTAAGAAGTAGAAACTAGTTTATGTCGATGAAAGGTAAAGAAACGATGAGCAACGAGAAGATTGTTGTAGGCAAGTTTGGTGCTACTTACGGCATTCGTGGTTGGCTTAAAGTTTTTTCCTACACAGACAATGCTGAAAGCATTTTCGATTACAGCCCTTGGTTTGTTAACCAAAAGGGTACGTGGGTTGAGTACAAAGTAGAAAGCTGGAAGCGTCATGGTCAAGGCTATGTATGCAAGCTAGCAGGGTTGGACGTTCGCGAAGACGCGCAGCTGATGACCAACTTTGAAATTGCTATTGACCCTGCGGTACTACCTGAATTGTCAGAAGAAGAATTCTACTGGCGTGAATTGTTTGGGATGCAAGTGGTAACCACTAAAGGTTACGATCTGGGTGTCGTTAATGACATTCTAGAAACTGGCTCAAACGATGTTCTGGTTGTTAAAGCAAATCTAAAAGATGCTTTCGGGCAGAAGGAACGATTAATCCCGTTCCTTGAAGAGCAAGTGATCATTAAAGTTGATCGCACAGCTCAACGGATCGAAGTTGACTGGGATCCTGGATTCTAATCTCCAAAACTACAGAGCGAGATAAACATGTGGGTTGGCGTTATTAGCCTTTTTCCTGAAATGTTCCGTTCTGTTACTGAATTTGGAGTAACAGGTCAAGCGGTTAAAAAAGGTCTTTTGTCAATTGAGGCTTGGAATCCTCGCGATTTCACTCACGACAAACATCGCACTGTCGATGACCGACCTTACGGTGGTGGTCCTGGTATGTTAATGATGGTTCAGCCTTTGCGCGATGCCATTCATACCGCGAAAGCAGCCTCACCGGGTAAGACGAAAGTCATTTACCTTTCTCCTCAAGGTCGCAAGCTCGACCAAAAGGGAGTGGAAGAACTGGCAACGAATGAGAATTTACTTCTGATTTGTGGCCGTTACGAAGGGGTAGATGAGCGTATCATTCAATCTGAAGTCGACGAAGAATGGTCGATTGGAGATTTTGTGATGACGGGTGGTGAAATACCAGCCATGACACTGATCGATTCAGTCTCTCGGTTTGTTCCGGGTGTACTAGGCGATTTTGCGTCAGCAGAAGAAGATTCTTTTGCAAATGGTTTGTTAGATTGCCCTCACTATACGCGTCCTGAAATGTTGGATGATAAAGAAGTGCCAGCGGTACTGATGTCAGGCAACCATAAGGATATTCGTCAATGGCGACTAAAACAGTCGCTGGGCCGAACTTGGCTAAGAAGACCAGAGCTCCTGGAAAACCTAGCTCTGACTGACGAACAGGAACAATTACTTGCTGAGTTCATTACTGAACATAACGCAAAGTAACCTAATTTATTTAGTATCAGTTTATTCTAGGAATTTAAAAAATGAGTAACATCATCAAAGCTCTTGAAGAAGAGCAAATGAAATCAGACCTGCCTAAATTTGCACCAGGTGACACTGTTGTAGTTCAGGTTAAAGTTAAAGAAGGTGAGCGTGAGCGTCTACAGGCTTTCGAAGGCGTTGTAATCGCAATCCGTAACCGTGGTCTACACTCTGCTTTCACTGTACGTAAGATCTCTAACGGTGAAGGTGTTGAGCGTACGTTCCAAACACACTCTCCAATCGTTGATAGCATCGAAGTTAAACGCCGTGGTGCAGTACGTCGTGCCAAGTTGTACTACCTACGTGAGCGTTCTGGTAAGTCTGCTCGTATCAAAGAGAAACTTGCTAAGAAGTAATGCTATAACTAGCGTTCTCATAGTAAACGGAGTCCAATTGGGCTCCGTTTTTTTATGCGAGGAAAAAGATGCTGGGTTTAGGGAGTGGACGTTGTCCTTCGAGAATCGGGAACGCTACGAGATTCGAGAGCTTCTCGCTTTAGGAACCGAGAGGTGTAGCTAGTGCAAGAAGTATGGCCTCGAAAGGTTGTTGGCAGAGCTTGTCCTTAGAAAGACAAAATGAACCGAATCCCGAAAAATAAAAAGGGCTGATGTTCCACATCAACCCCTCTCTCTATTCTCGAAGTGTAGAGTTTTCGTTTCTCGACTCTAGCCTCTCAATTCTTTAGTACTGGTCTTCAGACCATCCATCGCTGTCCGACATATCCGGTGCGCCAGCAATGGCGTTTTCTTCGTCAGCCCATTCGCCAAAATCAATCATTTGGCATTTCTTGCTACAAAAAGGGCGGTGAGGGCTTTGCTCTCCCCATTCTACGTCTGCACCGCATTGTGGGCATGGCACGATAGTAATTTTAGACATGATTAAAGAGTCCCATTATGTTGAGGTGTCAAAGGGGGTATAGAAATAATAGTGTGCGTTGGTTTTAGCTACAAACCGCGAGTTCAAACTCAACGTCTTGCGTGCAAGCTTGTCCACTTTCAAACGACATAAACTTAATCGCGAAGCGGTTCTTATGGCCTGAAATCATCGGATAGACGCCATATTCCATAGGGATGTGTAAACGAAGGATATTCGCTTCATCAGCGTCGCTTTGGAAGAAGCCTGCACGAGCGATTTGTGCTTTGAAGTGGCCTGTTTCGCGAGTCAGTTTTAGCCATAAAGCGAGTGCATCGGACAACGGCTTTAAGCTCTCTTGCCATTGGGCTGCATCGTGCTTTTTGCGTTCGATAGGAAGGTGTAACCAATAATGCAAGGCTGGCAAATCAAAACAGCAAGAACCACCAGGAAGATTAAAGCGCTGGCGAATTGAGCTTAAAAAACGATCTTCTTTCAACGCTTGGCCGAAACGTTCAGCAGTCATCAGTTGGCTATGAACCACATCGATCTCTTTTAGTAGCTCACTTAACGCTTGCTGATCGACGCCTTCAACGTTCAGCCAATTTCGGTAGGCTAAACGTTGTTTCTCAAGATCTTTTGCCAACTCACTTTTCAATTGAATCTGCTCAAAGATTTCAACCATGTCGAAAAGCGCACGGAAGAACAATTGATATTGGTGATTATCGGCAAAACCAGAGGCTAGGTGAGCCTGACGCAGCAAAGACTCAACTCTCAGATAGATGCGAGTTTTCTCATTTAACGGATGTTCAAATTTGTGCGTGGTCATCGACATAAGCCTTGGTGAGTTTCATTCCTATTTTCGCAGATTTTTCTTACACATGGCTAGGTACTTTTCGTGTAAATCTGTGATTTGAAGCAAAAGATCAGGGTCGTTTGGGTTATTTCTCACCATATCATTCGCAATCGCGAGTCTTTGCGCTTGTGTTGCTTGTGAGGCTAAGATCGCACGAGCTTGATCTTCACTTACATTATCACGTTTTACCGTTCTTGCGATTTGAGTTTCCGGTTCAACATCAACCACAAGGACTCGATCACACAGGCTATCAAGCTTGTTTTCGATTAAGAGCGGAACAACCAGTAGCGCATACTCGGACTCCACTTGCTCTAAATCTTCGATCATTTTTTCGCGGATCATCGGATGTAGTAGGGCGTTTAGCCACGCTTTCTCGTCCGGATTAGAAAAAATTTGCTCTCTTAATTTTGCTCTATCAAGGCTTTGGTCTTCTCGTACAATATCAATACCAAAATGTTCAATGATCGCATTGAGTCCAGTAGAGCCCGGTTCTACGACTTCGCGGGCTACAATATCCGCGTCAACAACGTCTATTTTGAATTGCTGTTTGAATAAGTTTGCAACGGTGGTTTTACCGCTTGCAATGCCGCCTGTTAGGCCAATAACAAAAGCCATTTACACTCCTAGAATCGACGTGAAGTACCAGTTTAGAATCTGGTTACCCCAAATAAGGCTCACCCAACCTGCAATCGCAAGGTAAGGGCCAAAGGGGAACGCTTTTTCGATACCCTGTTTTTGTAAACGCAGTTGTATCAGGCCGAAAATAACGCCCACAACCGACGACAGTAAAATGATCATCGGCAGTGATTGCCAGCCTAACCATGCACCAAGGGCAGCAAGCAGTTTGAAGTCACCATAGCCCATGCCCTCTTTGCCAGTCAGAAGCTTAAATACCCAGTAAACACTCCAAAGACACAAGTAACCAGCCATCGCGCCAATGATGGCGTCTTGTAGGTTAACAGGACTAACGCCAGACAATGCAAGTGCAATACCTGCCCACATTAATGGCAGAGTTAGTTGGTCTGGTAGCAACATAGTATCGAGGTCGATAAACGTGGCGGCAATCAGTACAAAGGTAAAGAAAACCAGCGCAACAGTGAAGTAACTAAAACCGAAGTGAAACGCGATAAAACCCGAACCAAAAGAAGTAAGCAATTCGATGAGAGGGTAGCGAGCACTGATCGAGGATTTACAGTTATGGCATTTTCCTTTCAGAAGCAGCCAGCTAATGACAGGAATGTTGTCACGAATGCGGATCGGCGTTCCGCACTGTTGACAGGAAGAACGAGGGACACTTAAGGTCAGTGTTTCCTTCGGTGCTTCAATTTTGTATTCAGGGAATGATTCAGCGCACTCGCGTCGCCATTCTAGTTCCATGATCTTGGGTAAGCGGTAAATAACCACGTTGAGGAAACTACCCACGATCAAACCAAAAATTGTGGCAAATACAACGAATAGCCATGGGTAGTACTGGAATACTTCCATATCTGTCTCTTGAACGATGAATCAAATAGCAAAGTGCTGTTTTGATGGGATTAATTTGCTAAAGCAACATTCTATCCCAATACGCTCATTAAGTTAAAGATTGGTAAGTACATTGCTGTGACCAATCCGCCAACGACGACCCCAAGAAAAACAATGATCAACGGTTCTAAAATTTTACTCAGATTGTCGACGGTGTTATCCACTTCAAACTCATAGATCGCGGCAATTTTGTTGAGCATATCGTCTAAACGTCCGGATTCTTCACCGATCATTACCATTTGCAGCACCAATTCTGGGAATACGTTGCAATTGCGCATTGCGATGTACATTGGCATACCCGCAGCGGTATCTCGGTAGACCTCTTCGATGGCAAGTTGATAATGCATATTACCGGATGTTTTAGAGGTGGTTTTTAAGCTTGTCAAAATGGGGATACCGGCGGTAAAACTGGTTGCAAGAGTACGGCTGAATTTCGCAATCGCTGCTTTGGATAAGACGGGGCCGAGTATCGGAAATCTTAAGCTCGATCGAGCCAACAATAATCGGAAAGAGTCCGAACGTTTAGCCAAGATACGGGAGGAAATAAATAAGCTTAATGCACTGAGCCCAATAAAAGGCCCCCAATTTTGTGTCCATGCCGAAAGATTTAAGACCATTTGAGTAAATGCAGGCAGGTCGGCGCCAAAGCCAACAAACATCTTTTCGAACTCAGGTATCACTTTGGTGAGCATGAGGTAGGAGACCCCTAGCGCGACCAAAACTACCATCGCCGGATAGATGAGTGCTTTGATAACTTTTGCTTTTAATTGTTCGCTTTTTTCTCGGTAAGTCGCCAGACGTTCAAATACCTGAGGTAAGTTACCTGACTGCTCACCGGTTGCGATTAAATCAGTATAGAGTGGATCAAAATGCGTGCTGGCGGTTCGCATGGCTTTGGACATCGGCGTACCTGCTTCTACTGCTCGTGTTACGCTCATCAGTATTGATTTCATCTCAGCTTTTCTATGGTTTTCTGAGACAAGCTTCAGAGCTTGAACGATGGGAACGCCGGTCATTAACATGGTAGCGATTTGACGGGTAAATACCGTAATGTCTTTGCCTTTGACTCGATGACTCAGCTTCGTGATAAAAGAAATACTGCCTTTCTTAAGCTTCTTAATTTTGATGTGTTGAGCATCTAGGCGTTCTCGCACTTCAATTTCCGTCATGGCTAACACTTGTCCGGAGGTTTTCTTCCCTGAGCTGTTCGTACCTTTCCAGCGGAAACTTTTAAGTTGTGGGGCGTTAGTTTTCATAGAATCGATGACTGCCTAATAAACGTAAAGATCAGAAGTAGAGAACGCGTTGTAATTCGCTAATGCTGGTGATGCCTTGTTTAAGTTTTTCTATACCGGACATTTGTAAAGTGTGCATGCCGTTTTTGATAGCAAGTTTTTCTAACTCATGAACGGATGCGCCTTTGATTAGTGCTTCGGAAAGCGTCTCGTCAAAGCGCATCACTTCATAAATGCCGGTTCGACCAGAATAACCTTGGGTACATTCGTTACAGCCATCTGGGTTCGCTTGAAAGATGTTTTCCGTGGAGTGGATGCCAATATGTTGCAGTTGTGCATTCGGTTCTTGAGGTTGTTTGCACTGAGGGCATAGCTTTCTTGCCAAGCGTTGAGCGATGATCAAGCTCAATGATGAAGCAAGGTTAAAGCTCTCAACCCCCATATTGGATAAGCGAATCACGGTTTCAGCGGCAGAGTTGGTGTGCAGAGTAGACAGAACTAAGTGGCCAGTTTGTGAGGCTTTAATGGCGATTTCTGCCGTATCTAGATCGCGGATCTCACCCACCATGACCACATCAGGATCCTGACGTAAGAAAGAACGAAGTGCTTCAGAAAAACCAAGACCAATTTTGGGCTGGACTTGCACTTGGTTGATGCCAGGCAGGTTAATTTCAACGGGGTCTTCCGCAGTAGAGATATTGATCTCTGTTTTGTTTAGAAGACTTAACCCTGTATAGAGCGAGACGGTTTTGCCACTCCCCGTCGGGCCTGTCATTAAAATCATGCCTTGTGGCCGTTTTAGCGCATCCAGATAAAGTTGCTTCTGCTCATCGCTGTAACCCAAGCGGTCAATATTTAGTGAGGCGGAGCTGCTGTCGAGCAAACGTAATACGATTTTTTCGCCAAATAGCGTTGGTAGTGTCGATACGCGCATATCAATCGCAGTATCTTGGTTTAGCTTAAGCTTGATACGACCATCTTGCGGTAAGCGTCGTTCGGCGATATCAAGTTTGGATAAGATTTTAATACGCGCTGATAAGCGACGACTTAAATGACTCGGTGGTTGTTGGCTTTCAACGAGAATACCATCGCAACGTAAGCGCACTCGATACATGTTTTCGTAGGGTTCAAAGTGAATATCCGAAGCGCCTTTACGCACGGCATCCAACAAAATCTGATTAATGTAACGACTGACAGGCGCTTCGTCTTGGCTGAGATCTTCGATGTTGTCGATTTCATCTGCACCAATATCAACCAGACCTGCTAGTTCATCTTGGTTGATCTCTTTTAATCCGGACTTTTCCTGTCCTAGTGCTCGACCATATAAGCGCCTAATTGCCGCACTGAGTTCACGAAAATCCGCAAGAACAAGCTCAACCTGTAGTCCTGTCGCAAAACGAAAGTCATCTTCAGCTTGGAGATTAGTCGGATCAGCTACCGCCAAGATCAGAGTCGAAGAACTGCGATTGAGCGGCAGAGCATTATGGCGAGTGATCAGATCACGTAAGCCCAACGTTTGGCAAAGCGAAGCGTATTCGTACTGATTGAGAGAGGTGCAAGAAAGCCCAAAAACAGAGCTTAGGTGCTCCGTCAATTCATGGGATTGGAAAAAGCCAGAATTGAGCAAAGCCTCCGGCATCGAAATACCAGAAGCTTTAGCTTGCTCAAGCAACAGTTCTTCTTGGGAAAAGGTCAGTAATCCTGCTTGGCGAAGAACTGTTGAGAGGTTGGTTAGCACTTACGAGCAACCTTTTGGTGCATCAACCCCAGTTGGTTGTCCTGTCAAAGCACATGTCCAACCGGAACTAGTACCTCTGCTATATGTGAAAGCCGCACCAGATACAGCCCCATTGTTGTGAGTAAATACAACGGCATTGCCGCTGATAGATAGTGTTCCTAGGCTGTTGGCACCAGCAGATACTCCTAGGTCACTAGGGCTTGCACCAGATATAGCGCCATTTTCTTGTATATATAATTCGGCAGGAGTGATTACTGATTTTATGGTAGCAAAACCAGATGCTAACTCACTTTTTGATACATAATCTTTATATGCTGGGACTGCAATTGCGGACAGTACACCAATAATTGCCACCACAATCATCAATTCAATCAGCGTAAAACCTTGCTGCTTCTTCTGTTTATTCGTTTTCATTTTGTTTCCTTAAGAGAAATTTAGTTAATGCTTATGCATGGAGCAGAAGAGTAAAAAGAGTAGAAACAAGTGGAAACTAGCAAGGGGATGCCTTCCGAGTGAGGTAAAAATCTTTAGGTTGAAGTTGCATATTGCATGCAAGGTTTTGCGAGGGGTGTTATTTTTTTAGTGGATAAAAATAAAGAGCCTTGCGGCCCTCTATTTAGTGAATCAGATTACAACATGCTGACTTTTCGGAAGTTAATATTGTTGTCGGTACTCTATTTACTTAAAGCGCATCGAAAGGTCCATCGCTTTTAGGTGCTTAGTCAGAGCACCTACCGAGATGTAATTGACGCCAGTTTCTGCATATTCAGCGATGGTTTCTAGAGTGACGTTACCTGAGTTTTCTAACGCCGCACGACCAGCGTTGATCGCTACCGCTTCACGCATCATGTCGGTAGTGAAGTTGTCGAGCATGATGATGTCGGCACCCGCTTCAATCGCTTCATTTAACTCATCCAAGCTTTCGGTTTCTACTTCAACTGGTTTACCAGGGTTCAACTCTTTTGCTGTCGTGATCGCTTGAGTAATACCACCACAAGCGATGATGTGGTTTTCTTTAATAAGGTAGGCATCGAACACACCGATACGATGGTTGAAACCACCGCCACAAGCTACTGCGTATTTAAGCGCACTACGTAAACCTGGAATCGTTTTACGTGTATCTAATAGACGGCATTCAGTGTGAGCAATTTTCTCTGCGTATTCAGCGGTAATGGTCGCGCAACCTGAAAGGGTTTGAATAAAGTTCATTGCGTTGCGCTCGCCAGTGAGCAAATCACGAGCAGAACCCGTCAGTGTGCAAAGTGTTTGGTTTGGTTTAACCTTGTCGCCATCTTTTACATGCCACTCGATGGTCACTTTGCTACCTAGCTGTTTAAATACTTCATCTGCCCATGCTTGACCACAAAACACACCGTGTTCACGAGTGATGATGGTTGCCGTGTTAATAGCGTCAGCTGGGATAAGCGATGCGGTGATGTCTTTGTCTGCATCCAATGTGCCACCTAGATCTTCTTTTAGGGTATCGGCTACGGCGCGAGTGATTTCTAATGGAAGTTGTTGCTTAAGGTATTCTAGGCGTTCTTGGCTGTTGTGTGTGTTCTTCATCGCAAATCTAGTCTTGAAAGGGAGATGGCAACGAATGATACTCTCCGGTGTCAATAATTTCAGCAGTTAATTTGCAAAGTAGAGAGGTTGATATGTGCCTAAAAATCGAGAATGGTTGGTTGACGCAAGCGAAGCATGTCCCTTCGCCATTTTTTGATGCTCGTTCAGACAAAGAAGATATCTCTCTGCTGGTGGTGCACAACATCAGCTTGCCACCGGGTCAATTTGGTGGATGTTATATAGAGGACTTTTTTACCGGCAATCTTGACCCCAATGCCCATCCATTTTTTGAAGTAATTCACAAAATGGGCGTTTCGGCACATTGTTTAATTAAGCGTGATGGCGAGATTGTTCAGTTTGTTTCTTTTTTAGACAGAGCTTGGCATGCCGGACAATCTAGCTTCGCTGGCCGTGAACGTTGTAATGACTATTCAATTGGTATTGAGTTGGAAGGCACCGAGTTTGTTGCGTACACAGAAGAGCAATATCAATCACTTACTGCATTGACCCAATCCGTTATGCATTCCTACCCAAAAATTACCTTGCCGAGAATTACGGGGCATCAGTATATCGCTCCCTTGAGAAAAGCCGATCCTGGGCTAAGCTTTGACTGGGCCAAGTTCAGACAACAAGTACAAAGTTAACTTGTAGCAGAAGTGTAAATTCAAAAAACAGAAATAAATAAGGCATACACTCAGGTATGCCTTTTTTTGATACAAGAAATATGAAGGCTTGTTAAAAGTTAACGACATTTTGGGGCGTTAAAACGGTTCGTGACGAAAAAATGACCCGGTTTTTTTGTCATTTTTTGTTTTTGTTGATCAAATTTACTAGCACGAAGACTTCCCATCTGTTTTGTTTATGTAATTGGTCATACCAATTTTATTGCTGTTTTAATGGTCGATTGTTATCAAAGTGTTGGTTGTAAGTCCATTCTATGATTTAGGTCAACTTTTGGCTGGACAGTCACGTTTTAATTATGTTAATTTCTGCACCAACTTAAAATTGGTATTACCAATTACCTGCAAGAGTAGAAGAACAATAAATTATGGCTTATCAAAGGATTCGTCAGCCAAAACTCTCTGATGTTATTGAACAAGAGTTAGAAAGGTTGATTGTGGAAGGAACACTCTCTCCGGGGCAGCAATTGCCACCAGAGCGCGAACTCGCAAAGCAGTTCGATGTGTCTCGTCCATCTGTCCGTGAAGCCATTCAGCGTTTGGAAGCGAAACGTCTGCTTACTCGTCGTCAAGGCGGTGGCACATTCGTAAGTGAAAACATCTGGAAGAGTTTCTCAGACCCTTTGCTGAATTTGTTATCTACCCACTCAGAGACGCAATTGGACTTGCTTGAATCGCGCCATGCGATGGAAGGCATTTCAGCGTACTTTGCAGCATTACGTGGTACCGATGAAGATTTTGCTCGTATTCAGGCATGCTTGAATCAAATCAGCGAAGAGCAAAAAGGCGGCAACGTTGAAGCAGAAGCGGCAGCAGTAATGCAATTTTTGATTGCATTAACCGAAGCAGCGCACAACGTCGTTCTCCTTCATATTGTTCGTAGCCTTGCGCCTTTGCTTGAGCAGAATGTTCTACAGAATCTAAAGCTCTTACATCGCCGCGATGAAGTGGTCGATAAAGTAAGTAAACACAGAGCTAATATCGTGGATGCGATTGTTTCTGGTCAGCCTGAAAAGGCGCGTGAAATGTCTCACTCACATTTAGCTTATATCGAAGAAACATTGTTGGATTTGACTCGAGAAGAGTCTCGACGAGAGCGTTCTCTGCGTCGAATTCAGCAAGGTAACGATTCTTAATACAAGAACCGCTTACTTAAATAAGTAGATCCAACCAACAGAAGGATAGATCGCCATGTCTGACATGAAGCATGACGTAGATGCACTGGAAACTCAAGATTGGCTACAAGCCCTTGAATCAGTTGTTCGTGAAGAAGGTGTAGAACGTGCACAGTTTCTACTAGAAACCGTTCTAGAAAAAGCACGTCTAGACGGCGTTGATATGCCAACTGGCATCAACACAAACTACATCAACACTATTCCAGCAGCACAAGAACCAGCTTACCCTGGTGATGTAACTCTTGAGCGTCGTATTCGTTCGATTATTCGCTGGAACGCAATCATGATCGTATTGCGTGCTTCTAAGAAAGACCTAGACCTTGGTGGTCACATGGCTTCTTACCAGTCAGCAGCAGCGTTCTACGAAGTTTGTTTCAACCACTTCTTCCGTGCTCCAAACGAGACGGACGGTGGCGATCTAGTTTACTACCAAGGCCACATCTCACCGGGTATCTACTCTCGTGCGTTCGTTGAAGGCCGTCTAACTGAAGAGCAGCTAGACAACTTCCGTCAAGAAGTAGACGGTAAAGGTGTACCTTCATACCCACACCCTAAGTTGATGCCTGAGTTCTGGCAGTTCCCAACAGTATCTATGGGTCTTGGTCCTATCTCTGCTATTTACCAAGCACGTTTCCTTAAGTACCTAAACGGCCGTGGCCTTAAAGATACTTCTGCTCAACGTGTATACGCTTTCCTAGGCGACGGTGAGATGGATGAGCCAGAATCACGTGGTGCAATTTCTTTCGCTGCGCGTGAGAAGCTAGACAACCTATGTTTCCTAATCAACTGTAACCTTCAGCGTCTAGATGGCCCTGTAATGGGTAACGGTAAGATCATTCAAGAACTTGAAGGTCTATTCAAAGGTGCAGGTTGGAACGTAGTTAAAGTTATCTGGGGTAACAACTGGGATGCACTACTAGCTAAAGATACGACTGGTAAGCTACTACAGCTTATGAACGAAACGATCGATGGCGACTACCAAACATTCAAATCTAAAGATGGCGCATACGTACGTGAGCACTTCTTTGGTAAGTACCCTGAGACTGCTGCACTAGTTGCAGACATGACTGATGACCAAATCTTCGAACTGAAGCGTGGTGGTCACGATTCTTCTAAACTGTTTGCTGCATTCAACAATGCAAAAGAGACAGGTGGTAAGCCAACGGTAATCCTAGCTAAGACTGTTAAAGGTTACGGCATGGGTGAAGCGGCTGAAGGTAAGAACATCGCTCACGGTGTTAAGAAGATGGACATGACTCACGTACAATACCTACGTGATCGTCTAGGTCTACAAGACATCCTTTCTGATGAGAAAGTAGCTGAACTGCCTTACCTAAAACTGGAAGAAGGTTCTGCTGAGTACGAATACCTACATGCTCGTCGTAAAGCACTGAAAGGTTACACGCCACAGCGTCTACCTAAGTTCACACAAGAGTTCAAAGTACCAGAGCTAGAAGAGTTTGCTCCTCTACTTGGTGCTCAGAAGCGTGAAATCTCAACGACTATGGCTTACGTACGTACGTTGAACATCCTGCTTAAAGACAAGAACATCGGTAAGAACATCGTTCCTATCATCTGTGATGAAGCGCGTACGTTCGGTATGGAAGGTCTATTCCGTCAAGTGGGTATCTACAACCCAGACGGTCAAGAATACACACCTGAAGATAAAGGCATCGTTTCTTACTACAAAGAAGCAACGTCAGGTCAAGTTCTTCAAGAAGGTATCAACGAACTAGGTTCAATGGCATCTTGGGTTGCTGCTGCTACTTCTTACAGCACAAACGATCTGCCAATGATCCCGTTCTACATCTACTACTCAATGTTCGGTTTCCAACGTATTGGTGACATGGCATGGCTAGCAGGTGACCAACAAGCTCGTGGCTTCCTACTAGGTGCTACAGCTGGTCGTACAACACTAAACGGTGAAGGTCTACAGCACGAAGATGGTCACTCGCACATTCAAGCGAACACTATCCCGAACTGTATCTCTTACGACCCAACATTCGCTTACGAGCTAGCAGTAATCATGCAAGATGGTATCCGTCGTATGTACGGTCCTGAGCAAGAAAACATTTACTACTACCTAACAGTAATGAATGAAAACTACTCAATGCCAGCAATGCCAGAAGGCGCTGAAGAAGGCATCCGTAAAGGTATTTACAAGCTTGAGTCTCACGAAGGTGCTAAGGGTAAAGTTCAGCTAATGAGCTCTGGTACTATCATGAACGAAGTACGTAAAGCAGCGACTATCCTAAGTGAAGAGTACGGCGTAGCATCTGACGTGTTCTCTGTAACTTCATTCAACGAGCTAACTCGTGATGGTCAAAATGCAGAGCGTTACAACATGCTTCACCCAGAAGCTGAAGCGAAAGTGCCTTACATCACTACTGTTCTTGGTAACGAACCAGCAATCGCTGCGACGGATTACATGAAGAACTACGCTGAGCAAGTACGTGCATTCATGCCAACTGAGTCTTACAAAGTTCTTGGTACTGACGGCTTCGGTCGCTCAGACAGCCGTGAGAACCTACGTCGTCACTTCGAAGTTAATGCAGGCTACGTGGTAGTTGCAGCACTAACTGAACTAGCGAAACGTGGTGATGTTGAGAAGTCTGTTGTTTCTGAAGCAATTGCTAAGTTCAACATCGACACTGAAAAAACAAACCCACTTTACGCTTAATACAGCGCTTAACTAGAAGGTAAATAAGCAATGGCAATCGAAATTAATGTACCTGACATCGGTGCGGATGAGGTTGAAGTTACTGAGATTCTTGTAAGCGTTGGCGACAAGGTTGAAGAAGAACAGTCTCTGATCACTGTAGAAGGCGACAAAGCTTCTATGGAAGTTCCAGCGTCTCAAGCAGGTATCGTAAAAGAAATCAAAGTTGCAGAAGGCGATTCAGTAACAACTGGTTCTCTTATCATGATTTTCGAAGCCGAGGGTGCAGCTGACGCTGCACCTGCTCCTGCGGCTGAAGCGGCTCCAGCAGCAGCTCCAGCTCCAGCAGCAGCGGCTGCGGCAGCAGAACTAAAAGAAGTTCACGTTCCTGATATCGGTGGCGACGAAGTAGAAGTTACTGAGATCATGGTTAAAGTTGGCGATGCAGTAGAAGAAGAGCAATCACTTCTAACTGTAGAAGGCGACAAAGCTTCTATGGAAGTACCAGCACCATTTGCAGGTACGGTTAAAGAGATCAAGATTGCTGAAGGCGATTCAGTAACAACTGGCTCTCTTGTGATGGTATTTGAGGTGGCTGGCTCAGGCGCAGCGGCTCCAGCTCCTGCTGCGGTTGAAGCGCCAGCAGCACCTGCTGCGGCTCCTGCGGTAGCTGCGGACAAAGAAGTTAACGTTCCAGATATCGGTGGTGACGAAGTAGAAGTTACTGAGATCATGGTTAAAGTTGGCGATACAGTAGAAGAAGAGCAATCTCTAATTACTGTAGAAGGCGACAAAGCTTCTATGGAAGTACCTGCACCATTCGCAGGTACAGTTAAAGAGATCAAGATTGCTGAAGGCGACAAAGTAACGACTGGCTCTCTAATCATGACTTTCGTTGTTGAAGGCGCAGCACCTGCTCAAGCGGCAGCACCTGCTCAAGCGGCAGCACCTGCTCCAGCAGCAGCTCCTGCACCAAAAGCTGAAGCTCCAGCGGCGGCACCTGCAGCGAACGATTTCCAAGAAAACAACGAATACGCGCATGCGTCTCCAGTTGTTCGTCGTCTAGCTCGTGAGTTTGGCGTAAACCTATCTAAGGTTAAAGGTTCTGGTCGTAAGAGCCGTATCCTAAAAGAAGACGTTCAAAACTACGTGAAAGATGCGCTTAAGCGTCTTGAGTCTGGCGCAGGTGCAGCAGCATCTGGCAAAGGCGACGGTGCAGCACTTGGTCTACTACCTTGGCCAAAAGTTGACTTCAGCAAGTTCGGCGAAACTGAAGTTCAGAAGCTGTCTAAGATCAAGAAGATCTCTGGTGCAAACCTACACCGTAACTGGGTAATGATCCCTCACGTTACACAGTGGGATAACGCAGACATCACTGAGCTAGAAGCATTCCGTAAAGAACAGAACGCAATCGAAGCGAAGAAAGACACTGGTATGAAGATCACTCCTCTTGTGTTCATCATGAAAGCGGTAGCGAAAGCACTAGAAGCATTCCCAGCGTTTAACTCTTCACTTTCTGAAGATGGCGAAAGCATCATTCTTAAGAAGTACGTGAACGTAGGTATCGCAGTCGATACGCCAAACGGCCTTGTTGTTCCTGTATTTAAAGACGTGAACAAGAAAGGCATCTACGAGCTATCTGAAGAATTGATGGTAGTATCGAAGAAAGCACGTGCTGGTAAGCTAACTGCAGCTGATATGCAAGGCGGTTGTTTCACAATCTCTAGCCTTGGCGGTATCGGTGGTACAGCATTTACGCCAATCGTAAATGCTCCAGAAGTTGGTATCCTAGGTGTATCTAAATCTGAAATGAAGCCAGTGTGGAACGGTAAAGAGTTCGAACCACGTCTACAGCTTCCACTGTCTCTATCGTACGATCACCGTGTGATTGATGGTGCGGAAGGTGCGCGCTTCATTACTTTCCTAAACGGTGCACTATCAGACATTCGTCGTCTAGTACTGTAATTGAGAAAGTAATAGTTAAGGTGACTTTCGGGTCACCTTAATTCTTTATATAAAAGACTATTTTTAGACGACAATTTCTTCCATCGTTCAGAAACTGAAAGATGAATTGTTGTCTAGCTCACAGGCTAACTTAAAGCTGCTTTCACACTGTTAACATCTCTGTAAAATATTGACCGTTTGAAAGCCTAATAATTTAAGAACATCTACTCAGCCTGTTAGGGATAATGACTACAAGAGGTCACAATGAGCAAAGAAATTAAAGCCCAAGTTGTTGTACTTGGTTCTGGTCCTGCTGGTTACTCAGCTGCATTCCGTTGTGCGGATTTAGGTCTAGAAACAGTACTAGTTGAACGTTACAGCACTCTTGGCGGTGTATGTCTAAACGTTGGTTGTATTCCATCTAAAGCACTTCTTCACGTTTCAAAAGTTATCGAAGAAGCGAAAGCGATGGCTGAGCACGGTGTTGTGTTTGGCGAACCACAAACAGACATCAGCAAAATCCGTATCTGGAAAGAGAAAGTTGTAAACCAACTGACAGGTGGTCTTAGCGGTATGGCTAAGATGCGTAACGTAACGGTTGTTAACGGTTTCGGTAAGTTCACTGGTCCTAACAGCATCCTAGTTGAGGGCGAAGGTGAAGCAACAACAGTTAACTTCGACAACGCAATCATCGCTGCGGGTTCTCGTCCAATCAAACTACCATTCATCCCTCATGAAGACCCACGTATTTGGGATTCAACGGATGCGCTAGAGCTGAAAGAAGTACCAGAAAAACTGCTTATCATGGGCGGTGGTATCATCGGTCTAGAAATGGGTACGGTTTACCACTCTCTAGGTTCTAAAGTAGACGTAGTAGAGATGTTTGACCAAGTTATCCCAGCGGCGGATAAAGACATCGTTAAAGTCTTCACTAAGCGTATTAAAGACAAGTTCAAGCTAATGCTTGAGACGAAAGTAACTGCAGTTGAAGCGAAAGAAGACGGTATCTACGTTTCAATGGAAGGCAAAAAAGCACCAGCAGAAGCTGAGCGCTACGATGCCGTTCTTGTTGCTATCGGTCGTGTACCAAACGGTGCTCTTATCGATGCTGAAAAAGCGGGTATTGAAGTGGACGAGCGTGGCTTTATCAACGTTGATAAGCAAATGCGTACTAACGTTCCTCATATCCACGCGATCGGTGATGTTGTTGGTCAACCAATGCTTGCTCACAAAGGTGTGCATGAAGGCCACGTAGCCGCAGAAGTTATCTCTGGTAAGAAGCACTACTTCGATCCTAAAGTTATTCCTTCAATCGCTTACACTGAGCCAGAAGTTGCATGGGTTGGTAAGACAGAGAAAGAAGCGAAAGCAGAAGGCATCAACTACGAAGTGGCAACATTCCCATGGGCAGCATCAGGTCGTGCAATCGCGTCTGACTGTGCAGACGGTATGACTAAGCTAATCTTCGATAAAGAAACTCACCGCGTAATCGGTGGTGCTATCGTTGGTACTAACGGTGGTGAACTACTTGGTGAAATCGGCCTAGCGATCGAGATGGGTTGTGATGCGGAAGATATCGCACTTACTATCCACGCTCACCCAACTCTACACGAGTCTGTGGGTCTAGCTGCTGAAGTATTTGAAGGTTCAATCACTGACCTGCCAAACAAAAAAGCAGTTAAAAAGAAAAAGTAATTTTTCTTGAACGTTGAATGATAAAAACCGCTGATTCGTCAGCGGTTTTTTTGTGCGCGGAGCTTGAGAGGTGTTCGTTAGAAGGTTAGTCGAAGACAATTGGCTCTAAACCGAGTTGGCAGAGTTTGTTCCCAGAAAGATAAAATATTTCCCGTTTCCCGAAAACAAAAAAGGCCAATACCTAAGTATCAGCCTTTGCTTTTTTAAGCCTAATTATTTTTTAGTGATGTTCACGGTTGTAGATGCATAGCATATCTAAATATGCGCTTACTAGGTTCGTTAGCTCTGCTTCGCTCTTAGAGCGGTTTGCTTGAACGAAAATAGAGTAACAAATACCGTGGAACAGATTCGCCAAGTGTTCCGGTTCATGTTGGTCACAAACTTCCCCACGTTCAATTGCTTTAATGAACATGTTTTGCACCAACAGTTGGTTAGTGCGGTTAGTTGTCACGAACAATGGCCATACTTCATCACGTGTTGATGCGCTCCATTCGAACCATACTTTTAGCCAGTGACAATCTTGGCTAACAAGTTCGATCATTGCGTTTGTGATGTTGGCGATGTTTTCACGTGCGTGAAGGTCTAAGTCGATGTTATCCGATAGGAAGTTTGAGAACTGACGTACAACGTGGTTCAGTACTTCATCAACCAAATCTTCACGAGTTGGGAAGTAATTAAATACTGTTGCAACAGAAACTTGTGCAATCTCAGCAATGTCTGCGTGACCACCACGGCCAATGCCGCGACGAGCAAACACTTCAAGAGCGATTTCCATTAGTTGCTGTTTACGTTTTAAAGGGGAAAGCCTAGTGCGAGGTCTCTTAGCTATTGAGTCCATATTCTTTTCCTTGCCATTGAGTTGATATTATTTGGGGGTAACCCCCTAATTGATTATTTTAATAGTTGCTTAAAGCATTGATGAGTGTAATGGTGCATATGTGCAAGGTCAACATCTGATGCCCAATTTATAGACAGTAATGTCATTATTGATGATTCATTCAACTAGATAAATCCGAAAACTAAGACTTTCATCCAAGAATTCAATGGAATGGGATGCGACTTTCCACCTACTGAGTGGGGTGTTACACTACACGCCGCAAGATAAGGTGATCGTTTGCGTACGACCAACCTCAACCCACAAAGAAAATTGAGCACAGTATGAAACATACAATAGAAGTGATGATTTCTGAGCAAGAAGTTCAGGATCGAATTCGTGAATTAGGTAAGCAAATTACAGAACATTACCAAGGCAGTGAAGATTTGGTATTGGTTGGTTTGCTACGTGGTTCATTTGTATTTATGGCTGACTTAGCACGTGCTATCGAACTGACTCACCAAGTCGATTTTATGACCGCTTCTAGCTACGGTAACACGATGGAAAGCTCACGTGATGTACGTATCTTGAAAGACCTTGATGACGACATTAAAGGCAAAGATGTACTGATCGTAGAAGACATCATTGATACAGGTAACACGTTAAACAAAATCAGTGAAATCCTGTCTCTACGTGAACCAAAATCTATCGCTATCTGTACGCTGCTTGATAAGCCATCTCGCCGTGAAGTAGAAGTTCCGGTTGATTGGGCTGGTTTCTCTATTCCAGATGAGTTTGTTGTTGGTGTTGGTATTGATTACGCTCAGAAATATCGTCACCTACCATTTATTGGTAAAGTGGTTCCGCAGGAATAATTTCTGTCGCCAGTTTTAGAATTAAAAAAAACGCCCATCTGAAATGGGCGTTTTTTATTTATCTTGTTGACGATTTATTTGTGATGATTAATCGCGACATAACAATTTGTTGTCATCGTTAAGAATGGTCGAGAGCGCTTTTTGGTAAGACGCTTCCACGGTCTCTTTTGAATTTGAACGAATCCCTAAGTACTCAAGACGACCATCTTCAATGCCGTACACCACTCCATGAATTTCAACATCCTGACCGCGTTCCCATGCGTTTTGCATGATGGTTGAGTTACCCAAGTTATATACTTGCTCGGCTACGTTGATTTCACCTAGTTTATCGGCGCGATCGTCAAGGGGCATTTGGTCAAGGTAAGCGCGGTGCTTAAAGTAAAGATCACGGATGTGAAGTAACCAGTTGTTGATAAGGCCGAGTTGAGGGTTATCAATTGCGGCATTCACACCACCACAACCATAATGACCACAAACGATGATGTGCTTTACTTTGAGTACGTCGACGGCGTATTGCACGACAGAGAGGCAGTTTAGGTCGGTGTGGATGACCTGGTTAGCAACGTTTCGGTGAACAAATAACTCGCCTGAGAAAAGTCCCGTTAGTCGCTCTGCTGGAACGCGACTGTCTGAACAACCAATCCAAAGAAAGTCTGGTTTCTGACCTTCCGCTAGTTTTGCGAAATATTCTGGACGATCAGATTTTATTTCTTCTGACCATTTCGAGTTATTTTCGAATAATTGTTTAATTTCCGGCATCTGACATCTACTTCCCTAAAATTAAAAAAACCAACCACTCCCTAGTGCTTACTAAGCGATCAGCGCTGTAACTATACACAATGTTACAATTTCGATCCCGTTAAATATTCATTCAAGATGACTCATCTGACTAGTTCTCGCTGTGAAAATCATAAAATATGCAGCCATCATTCAGTAAGCAAATAAGCCCAATTTGGTCGTGGCTTTTTTTCGTTTATTTCTTTAGCGAAATATTTGTTAGATTGATGGCATTTTGTCTTTTTAATGCAGGGAGCAAATTCGTGTTCGGTAGTCGCTTTAAGGATATCAACCTCAAAGGGGATCTGTTTGGTGGTGTCACAACGGCCATCATTTCACTTCCTCTCGCATTAGCATTTGGTGTGGCTTCAGGAGCTGGTGCAGAAGCTGGTTTATGGGGCGCGATCATGGTGGGGTTATTTGCTTCACTGTTTGGTGGCTCCAATACACTTATTTCTGAGCCAACCGGTCCCATGACGGTGATCATGACAGCGGTATTAACCAGTATGATGGCCAAATACCCAGAAACGGGCATGGCCATGACCTTTACCGTGGTGATGATGGCGGGCGCGTTCCAAATTGTGCTCGGTACATTAAAGCTTGGTAAATACGTAACGTTAATGCCATACAGTGTTATCTCCGGCTTTATGTCGGGTATTGGTGTCATTCTCATTATCTTGCAGTTGTCGCCTTTACTTGGCCATGCTGCGCCATCTGGCGGTGTGATAGGGACACTATCGGCTCTGCCAGATACGATTTCTAATCTTAAGTTCAGCGAACTGTTTTTAGGTTTGTTGACGTTGGGTATCTTGTTCTTCTTCCCTAAGCAATATCGCAGATACGTGCCAGCGCAGCTGGTGGCTCTTGTGGCGGTAACGTTACTTTCTGTCCTTGTCTTTGATGCCGATGATATTCGCCGAATTGGTGAAATCCCAGCAGGTTTACCTTCTTTGGTGGTGCCATATATCGATCCTGCGATGTTTACCGAAATGGTTATCGATGCATTGGTATTGGGTACGTTAGGTTGTATTGATACCTTGTTGACAGCGGTTATTGGTGACTCACTCACGCGTAAAGAGCATGATTCAGACAAGGAACTGCGTGGCCAAGGTTTGGCGAACATGATTTCTGGGCTGTTTGGCGCTCTGCCAGGTGCGGGGGCGACGATGGGAACGGTGACCAACATCCAAGTTGGCGCTCGCTCACCGTTATCCGGTGTGATTCGTGCTTTGATTCTCGCTTTAGTCGTGCTTGTCGCTAGCGGGTTGACTGAACCCATTCCGATGGCGGTATTGGCCGGTATTGCGGTTTATGTTGGCTTTAATATTCTGGATTGGAGTTTTATCCAACGTGCCCATAAGGTGAGCTTTCCGGGTATGGCGGTCATGTATGGCGTCATGCTGCTGACAGTATTTGTCGATTTGATTGTTGCTGTAGGGCTAGGAGTCTTTATTTCTAATATCATCATCATTGAACGCTTGAGTCGTGAGCAAGCACGCCAAGTTAAAGCCATCAGTGATGCTGATGAAGACGATGTACCACTAACCGATAGCGAAAGAGGCTTGTTGGACAGAGCTAATGGTAAAGTGTTGTTCTTCTATCTGTCCGGTCCGATGATCTTTAGTGTTTCTAAAGCGATCTCTCGTCAACACTCGAGCATTTCTGACTATGAAGTCATAATCCTCGACTTAACAGATGTCCCTATGATTGATGTGACGGTCGGCTTGGCTTTGGAAAACGCCATTAAAGATGCTTTAGACGCGAACTGTGAAGTGTACTTGTTGTGTCCTAACCAACGTACTCGTGAGCAACTAGAGAAATTCCATGTGATTGATTTAGTGCCGGATGCGAATACATACAAGTTCCGCTATGAAGCGCTCAATGCGGCTATCAGGCATGTTGAAACTGATGAGCATCAAATGCTGACGCTTTAATCAACAGTCTCTATTAACTAAGCGCTGCTGGGGTTCTGGGAGCGCTTTTTTATTGTTTTTAGATTGAGTGATTAAGAATCATAAAAGATAGGTATTTCTAATTTTATAGAAAGGTTTATTTGTATTCATCGTTATTCAACGATAAACTAATTCAACTTTAGTGCAATACCGATAGTCGGTTATGACGCCGACAGCAGTTTCCCCATTTGGTATTGGCATTCACGATTCATCAACAGATGGCAAGTATTACGCAATGTACGCATTAGAAATTGAACAGCTTCGCAAGACCTATGCGGGCGGATTTGAAGCGTTGAAGGGCATCAGCTTACAAGTAAAGAAAGGTGACTTTTACGCACTTCTTGGGCCGAATGGGGCTGGTAAATCAACCACCATTGGCATTATCTCTTCTTTAGTCAACAAGACATCTGGCACCACCAAGGTGTTTGGGTATGACATTGATACGCATCTTGAATTGGCGAAGCAAAACCTAGGTTTGGTTCCTCAAGAATTCAACTTCAACCAATTTGAAACCGTTGAACAGATTGTCATGCAGCAAGCGGGGTATTATGGGGTTTCAAAAGCGCTAGCTAAAGAGCGTGCAGAAAAGTACCTGACCAAACTCGACTTATGGGAGAAACGTAAGGAACGTGCGCGTAACTTGTCTGGTGGTATGAAGCGTCGTTTGATGATTGCACGAGCTCTAATGCACGAGCCTCAATTGCTGATCCTTGATGAACCAACCGCAGGGGTGGATATTGAACTGCGTCGTTCAATGTGGGACTTCTTAAAGGAGATCAACCAAGAGCAGGGCATTACCATCATTTTGACCACGCATTACTTGGAAGAAGCAGAAATGCTGTGTCGTAATATCGGTATCATTAACAAAGGTGAACTGATTGAAAATACGACCATGAAGGCGCTGTTGGGTAAATTGACGGTAGAAACTTTTATCCTAGATATTGAGTTCGACGGTGAAGTGCCAGCACTTCAAGGGGTAAGTAGCCAATCGATGGTCAATGGTTCATTGGAAATCGAATTAGATAAGAGCCAAGGGTTGAACTCGGTGTTTAACCAATTATCTGATCTAGGTGTAAAAGTGCTGTCTATGCGAAACAAAGCGAACCGTTTGGAAGAGTTGTTTGTCAGTATCGTACGTGGAGGTAACCAATAATGTACCAATTGTATTGGACGGCTTTTTGTAGCCTAGTTACAAAAGAAGTGAACCGTTTTACGCGTATTTGGGTGCAAACTTTGGTACCACCTGCGATTACGATGACGTTGTATTTCATTATTTTCGGTAACTTGATTGGCTCTCGCATCGGTGACATGAACGGCTTTAGTTATATGGAATACATTGTTCCGGGTTTGATCATGATGTCGGTGATCACGAACTCATACTCGAATGTGGCTTCCTCTTTCTTTAGTTCCAAATTCCAAAGAAACATCGAGGAATTGTTAGTGGCGCCAGTGCCGAACTACATCATCATTCTCGGCTTTGTGATGGGCGGCGTCGTACGTGGCCTATTAGTCGGAACGATTGTCACGTTTGTTTCGCTCTTCTTTGTTGATTTGCAAGTCGATCACTGGGGCATCATCATTGCGACCGTCTTTATGACGTCAGTGGTATTTTCACTTGGTGGCTTAATTAATGCGGTTTATGCGAAAACGTTTGATGATATCTCGATTATCCCTACGTTCGTTCTGACTCCGCTGACTTATCTTGGCGGTGTTTTTTACTCCATCAGTCTATTGCCTGAATTTTGGCAAGGAGTCTCTAAGCTAAATCCAATCGTCTACATGGTGAACGCTTTCCGTTATGGTTTCCTTGGTGTGTCTGATGTGGGTATCGTTACGTCGTTTAGCGTATTGATCGTCTTTGTGGTTGCGCTCTACGCGCTGGCTCACTATCTAGTGACTAAGGGGATTGGGTTAAGAAGTTAACCTTAACAACACATTCAAAGGGCAGCCATGAGAGCTGCCCTTTCTTAATGCACACCAATACATTCCCATACAATTTTTCGACTTTTAACATGCTAGGTTTGATTCATTTGTTGTAAATGCATTTGCTGTAAATGAGTGAAGCCATGAATATTGTCCCCTCTCCATCTTTCTCTTTTAAATTGCTTCTTCCTAAATATTGGTCTGTTTGGTTCGCCTTTGGTCTGTTGGCGCTGATTGTCAATCTGCTTCCATACTCAGCCTTACGTTTGTTAGGTAGGGGCATTGGTTCGCTTGCGATGCTGGCCATGAAGCGCCGTAAAGGCATTGCAAAGCAAAATTTAAAACTCTGCTTTCCCGAATACAGCGCTCAAGAATGCGATGTACTGGTAAAGACAAACTTTAAATACACAGGGATGGCGCTGATCGAGACCGGAATGGCTTGGTTTTGGCCTGAGTGGCGAGTGAAGCGTCTAGCCAAGGTGGTTGGAAAAGAGCGTTTACTGGAACAAGAGAAAAATGGGCGTGGTGTACTGGTGGTTTGCAGTCATCACCTAAATTTGGAAATGACGGCGCGTATTTTTAGTCAATTTGCCAAAGGCTATGGTGTTTATCGACCGAATTCAAACCCTGTTTATGAGTTTGTTCAGCATCGAGGACGCACGCGTTGCGGCCATCAAATGATTGATCGGAAAGACGTTAAATCAATGCTTAAAGTGCTGAAAAACGGTCAGCGACTGTGGTACTTACCTGACCATGATTACGGTGTTAAAAATTCGGTCTTCGCCCCGTTTTTCGCTGTTGAGCAAGCCGCGAGTACTGCAGGATCAAGTGTGCTTATTGATGCGACAAAATGTGCAGTGATGTCAGGGGTTACGGTCAGTGAACATTCTCACTACACGCTCTATATTGGTGAAGATCTCAGTGGACGTTTCGAGCGCCGTAATCCAGTCAAAGCGGCAAGTATTTTAAATCAAGAACTTGAAGGCATGATAAGAAGAGACGTGCCAGCTTGGATGTGGCTGCATAAGCGGTTTAAAACTCGTCCGGAAGGTTTGAGTGGCGTTTATGCGTAAGAGGGATACAAAAAAGGTCGGCTTAGTGCCGACCTTTTTATTTGCGAATTTCGTTTATTCAGCGTTTGCTGAATTCGCTTCGCTAGATTCTTCTTCTTTAGCTTCTACCGCCATATCAACAGTTTGGTTGTCGATGAGGCGTGCTTTACCTAAGAAGGCAGACATCAAGATCACGGCTTGAGTGGTCTCTGTTGTGATTGCTTGAAGTGTGCGAGCATCACGAATGAAGATTTCATCTGGCTGCAAACCGGCAGCGCGTAATTGATCATTTGCATCTTCAATCACTGAAGCGTAATCGTCACGACCACCACGCATCGCGCTACTGATCCAGCGCATAGTACGTGCTAAAACAGGTGCGCGTTGACGCTCATCAATCGTTAGCAGGCCATTGCGAGAGCTCATTGCAAGGCCGTCCATTTCACGAACGGTTGCGACACCTACGATTTCGATGTCCATTGCTAGATCATCAACCATCTTACGAATAACAGCAAGCTGTTGGAAATCTTTCTCACCAAAGCAAGCTACATCAGGTTGAACGATGTTGAATAACTTATTTACGATAGTCGTCACGCCACGGAAATGGCCCGGACGAGAAGCGCCTTCAAGAATCGTAGAAAGCCCAGGCACATCGACAAAAGTCTGTTTATCTAAGCCTTCAGGGTAAATGATCTCTGGTGTCGGTGTGAATACCAACTCGACGCCTTCACCGCTTAGCTTGTTAAGATCTTCTTCAAGTGTACGAGGGTAGTTATTTAAATCGTCTGCACGTTCAAACTGCATCGGGTTGACAAAGATGCTTACCACAACGACATCGGCGTACTCGCGTGCTTTACGAACCAGTGTTAGATGGCCTTCGTGTAGGTTGCCCATGGTTGGGACAAACGCAACTTTACGACCTTCACGTTTGAACGTCTTGATCTGTTCACGAATGGCTGAGATTTCTGCAAAAGTGTGCATGCATTTATCCTCTAGGCAATAGTATGAGCGTCGTCTGGGAACACTGCACTTTCAACGTCTGCCATGTATTTTGCCACAGCTGTACGCATATCGCCTGTTTCAGCAAGGAAGTTTTTCGAGAACTTTGGCATGTAGTTCGCCGAAATTCCGAACATATCGTGCATAACTAGGATTTGACCGTCCGTTACGTTACCTGCACCGATGCCAATTACTGGTACATCAAGTACTTGAGTAATACGAGCTGCCAATTCAGCTGGAACACACTCGAGTAAAACAATTTGAGCGCCGGCTTCTTGCAGTGCTAATGCATCTTTTACCATACGATCGGCTTTTTCTTGATCGCGACCTTGCACTTTGTAACCACCAAAGATGTTTACAGATTGTGGTGTTAGGCCCAAGTGTGCACAGACTGGTACCGCGCGTTCCGTTAGCATTTTTACGGTATCTACTAACCAGTCGCCGCCTTCAATTTTTACCATATTTGCGCCAGCACGCATGAGTACTGCTGCGTTCTCACACGCTTGCTCTGGCGTTGCATAGCTCATGAATGGCATATCAGCCATCAAAAGACAATTCGGGCTACCAGCGCGTACACAGCGAGTGTGATAAGCAATATCTTCAACAGTAACAGGTAACGTGTCGGTCTTACCTTGCAGAACCATGCCTAGAGAGTCACCTACCAGTAAAACTGGCATTTCTTGGCTTTCGAAAAGTTGGGCAAAGCTTGCATCGTATGCAGTTGAAGTAGCAAATTTACGACCTTCTTGCTTCCACTTAATCAGGTCGTTAATGGTCATTTTTTTCATTGTTTTATCCTCACTAGGAGTTGGCTATGACTGCCAAATATTGAGGCCGTTGCGATCTACTTTTTCAAGTAGTGACGACACCTCGATCCCGTCTGGGAGTTGTAAACTTGGTGCAATTTCCGCAAGAGGGTAGAGTACGAACTCGCGCTCTCTCATTCCATAATGTGGAACTGTCAGTCTTTCGGAATCAATCACCTCATTGCCATATAACACGATGTCGAGATCCAAGGTTCTTGGTCCCCAACGCTCGTCTTTACGGACACGCCCTTGCTCTTGCTCTATTGCTTGGGTGCAATCGAGCAGTTCAAGTGGCGTCAAATTGGTTTTAATTGCCACAACCGCATTGATGTAATCCGGCTGGTTTTGCGGACCCATTGGTGTGCTGCTGTATAGCGAAGAAGCTTGAATAAACTCTGTTTTAGGCAGGGTCTTCAGTGCTTCAATCGCTAATTTAGCTTGGCTGACGGGATCAGCCAAGTTACTGCCTACCGCAATGTACGCTGTGATCATGAGTTTGGTTTACTCTTTTTCTTGCGATAGGTTTTACGACGTCGTTGGCCTGTTTTTGGTGCTTGGCCATCTAGGTCTGCCGCCATGGCTTGGCGCATTTCTCGGCCAGCATTTTGGAAAGTTTCCCACCACTTAGCAAGCTTCTGAGTGTCGCCGCCTTCAATTTCACCGCGCATTTCAAGAAAATCAAAGCCAGCTCTAAATTTATTGAGCTCCATCAGGCGGAAAGCACGCTTACCATTGCGACGTGGAAGACGTAATTGCAGCTGCCAAATCTCGCGTATGGTCGCGGTATGACGGCGCGGAATGGCGATTGAACGTACTTGGTCATCAAGAATGATGTTGCTTGCTTCCATGATGGCATCGTAATGGCACAGATTACGCTGTTCCATGAGTTTGTCTGCCATTGCACACAGTGGGTACCACAGCATTGCAGCAAACATAAAGGCAGGGTTAATACGCTTACCTTCTTCGATGCGCATATCGGTTGAATCCAACACTAAATCAAGCATTTGCTCAGTGTGAGATTCATAATCTTCAGTGAAGTGCTCTGAAATTGCAGGGAACAACTGTTGGAATAAGTTGTATTCACGCAATAAATGGTAGGTTTCTAGCCCATACCCAGACTGAAGCAGTTTCAGTGATTCCTCGAACAGACGTGCCGATGGAATATCACGTAGTAGTGGTGCCATCTCTTCGATTGGTGCCGCGGTATCTTCTTCGATATCGAAGTCCAATTTCACCGCAAAGCGAACTGCACGCAGCATACGTACTGGGTCTTCGCGGTAACGGGTTTCTGGGTCACCGATCAGGCGAATAAGGCGATCTTCTAGATCTTCAATACCACGCGCATAATCGTGAATTGAGTAGTCTGCGATGTTGTAGTACATCGAGTTAATCGTGAAGTCGCGACGTTCGGCATCTTCATCTACGGTGCCGTATACGTTGTCGCGAAGTAGCATCCCTTCTTTCGATTGCTGGGAGATACTTTTGTTCTGTTGCTCTTGGTGGTGACCACGGAACGTTGCAACTTCGATGATGTCTCGACCAAACATAATGTGTGCGAGACGGAAGCGACGACCGATCAAACGGCAGTTTCTAAATAACTGTTTGATCTGCTCTGGTGTCGCGTTCGTTGCAATATCAAAGTCTTTTGGTTTTTGTCCAAGCAGTAAGTCTCGAACCCCGCCACCTACAAGATAAGCATCGAAACCGGCACCGTTCAGTCGGTATAGCACTTTCAGTGCATTGTCACTGATATGCTTACGCGAGATATTGTGCTCTTCACGAGTAATTACATTAAGAGCGAGTTCTGGGATCATGGCAGATTCGCTTGGTGTATAGTCGTTTGTATTCATGTGCATCTGGCAATAACTGGGTTTAATCCAATCTTGCTTTGGTTAGTTTCTACGCCTCGAGGGCCAATTTTGCGGCTAATGATAGCCTACGCAGTGCCATTTGAGAATCACGGTGTGATCTCGATCTCTGCTGGAAGCTGTTCTAAGTGCCAATTTTCGCAACCCCAACGCAGTATTTCTTCAAGGTTTGCGCCTTTTACATCGTCAGGTATATCAAAGCCTAAAAATGTCATGGCATGCAGCAGAGCTGGCTTCGGATTGTCGACATCAATAGCCGTCGCATGGTTTTGTTTTGACAGCTTATTACCGTTTGAATCCATCGCTAACGGTAAGTGTAAATAGCTTACTTCTGGTTGCCCAAGTATTTGGTACAAGCTGATTTGACGACCTGTGGGCTCAATTAAATCCGCACCACGAACGACTTCGGTAACCCCTTGGTCGATGTCATCTAATACTACCGCAAGATTATAGGCAAATAATCCATCTCGACGCTTAATAATGAAATCTTCATTTACTAGAGCTTCTGGAATCGTCATGGTGCCTTGTTTCTTATCGAGAAAATCAGCGATAGGTTTGGTCATTTTTAGGCGAATTGCGCCTTCTTTCAAGCCTTTATCTCGACATGTTCCCAGATAATAGCCGCCGTGTTCTTTAATTTGCTTGCGAGTACATTGGCAATAATAAGCGTCGCCATTCTTTAACCAAGCATCGATTTGTGTTTGGTATAAGTGATGACGTTCGCTTTGGTATACGACGTTGCCGTCCCAGTGCAAATGGTAAGCGCGTAGTGCACTTAGAATCTCGTCAGAAGCTCCCGGCATTTCTCTGGGTGGATCAAGGTCTTCGATACGTACCAACCAATCTCCGTGATTGGCTTTCGCTTGAAAGTAGCTGCCGAGCGCAGCTACTAACGATCCAAAATGTAATGGCCCAGAAGGGGATGGTGCGAATCGACCTACATAGCGTGTCATGCGTGTATCTCGAAATTATTCTAATAAAGCTAAGCCAAAACAAAAAGGGAGCCTGAGCTCCCTTTCAATAATCATCATGCTTGGTTGATTAACCTTGCATTTGTTTCTCTTTGATCTCTGCAAGTGTTTTACAGTCGATACAAAGGTCTGCGGTTGGACGCGCTTCAAGGCGACGAACACCAATTTCAACACCACATGATTCACAGAAGCCGAAATCTTCTTCAGTGATTTTATCAAGTGTTTTTTCGATCTTCTTGATCAGGCGACGCTCACGGTCACGGTTACGCAGTTCTAAGCTGAACTCTTCCTCTTGAGAAGCACGGTCAACTGGATCTGGGAAGTTTGCTGCTTCGTCCTGCATATGGTGTACAGTGCGATCGACTTCTTCCCTGAGCTGATTACGCCAAGCTGTTAAGATTTTCGTAAAGTGTTCAACCTGTTCTGGTGACATGTACTCTTCACCAGGCTTTTCCTGATATGGCTCCACGCCGGCAATGGCTAGGATGCCTATCGTTTTCTTCTTTGATTCTGGCATACAGCATCTCCTACTTACACCTAGTCAACTGCTTTGCAGTCAATTTAAGGCGGGTATCTATAGCAAAAAGAGGCGGTGCAGGCAATTACTGAATTGCAAACTTATCGTCATTGTGAAGATAACATCATTTTTTCTCTTAATTGATAAATTCAATAGCAGAGATTAGCTTGACTTCAGTATTGCTCAGTTCAGCTTTGTAGCAGAGAACTTCCACTCCAGCGTCTTGTGCTTGTTTTAGTAAAGTTGAATATTTCGCGTCTATATGGTGCGCCGCAGATACTTTTTCAATACCTGAATGTAAAACAGTGAATAAAAGTATGGCTCTACTTCCAGTTTGTGCCATTTCTGTGAGCTCTCGCAGGTGCTTTTGTCCTCGAGTAGTCACGGCATCAGGGAAATAGCCTTGGCCGGATGCGCTTTCTTCATCCAACAGCGTGACGCTTTTCACTTCTATATAACACTTTGATTTGTCACTTGCGCTGAGCAAGATATCAATTCGACTATTTTCATTGCCATATTTCACTTCAGTTTGAAGTTTGTCATACCCACACAGTTCTGAAATGACATTATTTTCAATTGCTTCTACGGCAAGTTGGTTAGCTCGAGCGGTGTTAATACAGATTTTATGGCCCTGTTGTGTTTCACTGAGCTCCCAACTATTGGGATATTTGCGCTTAGGGTTATCAGAAGTGGAGTACCAAACTTTGTTGCCTGGTGTGGCGCAGCCTGTCATTGCACCAGTATTGGCACAGTGGATAGTGCGAACTTCGCCGTTATCCAATTCGATATCGGCAAGAAAGCGTTTGTAGCGTTTGAGCAGAGTCGCTGACTCTAGAGTAGGTTCGAAATGCATTTTGCTTCTTTAGGGGGGACTGTTTTTATGTACAATGTTGCCAACATTACAACACAAGGTATTTCCTTTGTCACAATTGCCGATTGAAGCCGTGATGCCGCAATTACTTGCTGCGGTTAATCATCAACATCAAGTGATCTTAAAAGCTGCGCCGGGTGCCGGTAAGTCGACATTCTTTCCTCTAAAGCTTCTTCAAAGCCAAACCGTCACGGGCAAAATCATCATGCTAGAACCAAGACGTTTAGCGGCTCGTAATATTGCGCGTTATCTAGCACAGCAGTTGGGGGAACAAGTTGGAGATCGAGTTGGTTATCGTGTACGTGGTGAGACGAAGGTAAGTAAAAATACGCAACTTGAAATTGTAACGGAAGGGATCATGACTCGGATGATCCAAAATGACCCAGAGTTAGATGGCATCGACCTGCTGATCTTTGATGAGTTTCATGAGCGAAGTATTCATGCTGATACGGCATTGGCCTTTAGTTTAGAGGTTCAAGAAGCGTTGAGAGACGACCTCAAGCTGGTAGTGATGTCAGCTACGCTTGACCAAGATGCCTTACAAACCTTGTTGCCAGAGGCTGAATATATTGAGTCTGAAGGGCGAAGTTTTGAGGTGGAAACGCGTTATTTACCTCTGGGTACAAATGATCATTTGCCCACATCAATGGCAAGGACGATTGAAAGCCTAATTCAGAAAGAAACAGGGTCGTTGCTCGCCTTTCTGCCTGGCGTTGGGGCAATTAAGCAGGTCGCGGAACGTTTGTCACATCTTCCTAATTCTGTGGAAGTTTGCCCTTTATATGGTCAATTGAGCTTTGCCGAGCAACAAAAAGCCATTGCTCCCGCTTTTGGAGGTAAACGCAAAGTCGTGCTCGCGACTAATATTGCTGAAACTTCTTTGACCATTGAAGGCATTCGATTGGTCGTCGATTCTGGATTAGAACGTGTGGCGCGTTTTGATTTGAAGAATGGACTTACGCGCTTGGAGCAAGTGCGAGTGGCACAATCGTCTGCGATTCAACGTGCTGGTCGTGCAGGGCGTATTGAAGAGGGCATTTGCGTCCGGTTGTATTCGGAAAGCCAATTCAAGCAGCAACCGCAAGTTCCCCAACCAGAAATCCTGCACTCAGATTTAGCAAGCTTGGTCATGGAACTATCATTCTGGGGAGCAGGGGATATCGCAGAGCTTAAATGGTTGAATATTCCTTCTTCAGCATCGCTTGCTCAGGCTAAACAGCTGTTGATTTCTTTAGGGTTACTTACCGAGCAAGGCCAACTTACTTCTGCAGGTAAAACGGCCCACGCTCTTGGTGTAGAGCCGCGCTCAGCAGCAATGCTGATTCAAGCACAGCAGCGCAGTGAAAAAATGCTAAATACCGCTTTGGCTGCGGTCGCCCTAATTGAAGAGCCCGAGCGCAATGTGACTAACATCGCGCATAGCCTACATCGCTGGGTAAGTGGTACACATGCAAAGAAAGCTATATTGCACAAGCGATCTCAAGCGCTGGCGCACAAACTGGATACAGTATACAGCCTACCTGATGTTGATGAGCGAGTGCTAGCGTTAGTATTGAGCTTAGCTTTCCCCGATCGCATTGCGCAGCAGCGTGTTAACCAATATGGTCGTTTTACTTTGTCTAACGGGCATGGTGCTGAGTGTCGACCAGAAGAGACACTCGGTGGTTGTGATTACTTAGTTGCGATTGATTTGATGCGCTCGCATTCTAACTCAAGCCAAATTAACCTAGCTTGTGACTTAGATATCAACGCATTACAAGAAATGTTCGAGCACCTTTTCACGACGGCTGATTTGGTTGATTGGGATGAGAAAAAAGGCCGTTTGATTGCCGAACGCCAAATCAAACTTGGTCAACTGGTGATTAAGCGTGAAGCCTTGCCGAGTCCGGGTAAAGAAAAAATGACACAAGCTTTACTCACTTATGTCCGCCGTCAGGGCTTACTGAGTCTAAACTGGACGTCGGCAGCGGAAAATTTGTTAGAACGTATTCGCTGCGCAGTGGAATGGTTACCTGAGCAAGCTTGGCCAAGTTTTGATGAGACCAGTTTGCTTAATGGCCTAGAAGAGTGGCTAGAGCCGTACATGAGCACGGTTTCATCGGCGAAAGATTTGGCGAAAGTGAACCTAGTGGAAGCGTTGAACGCTCGATTAGGTTGGCCGTTGAATCAACAGATTGATGAGTGGTTGCCAGAAGATTATCGCTTACCAACAGGTTCGAAAAAGCGCATTCGTTACCAATTTGGTCATGAGCCTGTGCTGTCAGTGCGTATGCAAGAAGTGTTTGGAGAGAGCACTTCTCCAACGGTGGCACAAGGTCGCAAGCGATTGGTGTTAGAGTTACTTTCTCCAGCACAACGGCCTCTTCAGGTGACAACGGATTTAGCTGCCTTTTGGGCAGGAAGCTACAAAGAAGTGCAAAAAGAGATGAAAGGCCGATATCCAAAACACGTTTGGCCTGATGATCCTGCCACTCATGTAGCGACAACAAAAACAAAAAGACAATTGAATAATGACTGATACAAAAAAGCCCAGTGCAAAAAGAGCACCAGCGAAGAAAACAACGTCAAGTAAAACGACTGCCGCTAAGAAAAGCGGTGCGAAGCGACCGAGAAAATCGCCATCGAAGAAGCCAAGTAATGGCAAGCAGTCTTGGCTTAAAATCATTTGGTCATTTAGCTGGAAAGCGGGTGTAGCGTTGGCCGCAGTATTGCTTTTCGTCGGGATTTATTTAGATAGTGTAGTGAAAGATCGTTTCGATGGGCAGTTGTTTGATTTGCCAACGGTCGTGTACGCTCGCATTCTCAATTTGAATCCTGGTGAAAACATAACCATCAAAGAAATGCGTAACGAGCTAGATGTTTTGAATTACCGTAAGGTTAGTCAACCGCGTTATCCTGGCGAATACTCTTCCTCTTCCACTCGTATTGAGCTCATCCGTCGTCCTTTTGAATTTGCTGATGGCCCTGAGCCTGATCGTCACGTGATGTTGCATTTCTCAAGCAGCGGCTTAACGCGCATTCAATCTCTCGAATCAAAAGGAGATTTAGGTTACTTGCGTATTGAACCTAAGATGTTGGGTATGCTGGAGAAAGATCAAAACGAACAACGATTGTTCCTACGTCGTGATCAATTCCCTGAAATTCTTGTCGATGCACTTCTTGCGACCGAAGATCGTGATTTCTACCAGCATGATGGAGTCTCTCCTTTGGCGATTGGTCGTGCACTTGTTGCCAACATCAAGGCAGGCCGTACCGTACAAGGTGGCAGTACGCTGACCCAGCAGTTAGCAAAAAACTTATTCTTAACTCGCGATAAAACGTTATGGCGTAAAGTTCGTGAAGCGTATATCGCACTGATTTTGGATTATCGATACAGCAAAGATCGAATTCTTGAGGCTTACCTCAACGAAGTTTATCTCGGTCAAAGTGGCGGGGATGCGATTCATGGCTTTGCTTTGGCATCACGATACTACTTTGGACAACCAATCCAGGAGCTTCGTATCGACCAACTTGCGATGCTGGTGGGTATGGTTAAAGGGCCATCTTACTACAATCCAATTCGTTACCCTGAGCGCACGAAAACACGTCGTGATCTAGTTTTACGCCTCTTGATGCAACAAGACATGCTGACTTCTGAACAGTATGAACAAGCAGTCAATCGTCCGTTAGATACGCAAAGTAAACCTCGTATAGCAAGCCGTCAGCCCGCTTATTTCCAGCAACTGAATATTGAGCTGAAAGAAAAAGTGGGTGATAACTTCAAAGCTGAAACGGGGTTACGTTTGTTTACGTCTCTCGATCCTGTTTCGCAAAGTAAGCTAGAACAAGCGATTGCGAAAAAGGTACCTGAGTTGGCTAAGCGAGCAGGTAAAGAACTTGAAGCTGCAGCGGTTGCGGTTGACCGTCATAGTGGCGAGATTCGTGCCATGGTTGGTGGTAAGCGTGTCGGCTACGAGGGCTTTAACCGAGCATTGAATGCGAGTCGTCCAATTGGTTCGTTAGTGAAGCCTGCAATTTACTTGACGGCATTAGAGCAACCAGAGAAATACAACCTCGCTACCACGCTTCACGATACGCCGTTAAGTTTGAAAGGCAGTAAGGGTAGCGTTTGGTCGCCACGTAATTTCGACCGTAAATTCCGTGGTGATGTGCCTCTATACCTAGCACTAGCGAAATCTCTTAATGTGCCAACCGTTCGTTTGGGGATGGAACTCGGTATTCCTGAGGTTTCTGATACGCTAGAACGTCTCGGCGTTGATAAAAATGAGATCCGCCCAGTGCCATCTATGTTCTTAGGTTCTTTCTCTCTGACGCCATTTGAAGTCGCACAGATGTACCAGACGGTAACAAACTCGGGTAAACGCGCGAAACTGTCAGCATTGCGTTCGGTTATCGATATGGATGGTAATGTGATTTATCAATCACTGCCTCGTTCGGCTCAGGCTGTTGATCAGCAAGCGGCATGGCTAACTACATACGCAATGAAGCAAGGTGTTGCACAAGGAACTGGCCGTTTCTTACAAAGCCAATTCTCATGGGCGGCGTTAGCAGGTAAAACGGGCACCAGTAATGACAGCCGTGATAGTTGGTTTGTCGGTGTTGATGGTCGGGAAGTGACAACCGTTTGGCTGGGGCGCGATGATAATAAATCTACCAAGTTGACGGGTTCAAGCGGTGCTCTGCGTGTTTACGCCGAATATTTGCAGCAACGTATCCCTGAGCGACTGGAATTGCCATGGCCAAAAGAAGTGACGACATTGGGTTTCCAAAAAGCGGCGAATGGTGCGTTGGAACTGAACTGTCGTAGCGAATATAAGTTGCCAGTGTGGGATAAAACAGGCCAAATAAAACAGCAGTGCGAGAAAAAATCGAACTGGTTGAATAATTTATTTGATTGGTAAGGCTACCAAAAACGCTATCACTGACTTGTTTCATTGGTCGATTCTTAGTAAAAGTAGTTGATCAATATTCAGTAAAGGAAGATGTGAATGTTCAAAAAGATGTCCAATAGCCCGTTAGTGCATGGTTTTGCGCTTTGGGTCTGCTCCTTTTTGATTGCCACACCTTCCTTTGCTAAACATCTCGAAGAGGACGGCTCTCGTCCTAAAATTGCGGTGGTTCTCGCTGGTGGTGGTGCGAAAGGCGCTGCGCATATTGGTGTGCTTAAAGCCCTTGAAGAGATGAACATTCCCGTTGATATCATTACCGGTACAAGCATGGGCGCTTATGTCGGAGGTTTGTACGCGACGGGTATGAGTGCTGATGAAATTGAGAGTTTTATCTACAGCGTGGATTGGAACAGCGGTTACCGAGATCGCGTTGATCGCAGCCAACGTCGCGTTCGCGACAAAGAATACGAAGACCGCTACCAAATAACGACAGATCTTGGTCTGAGGTTTGGTGAGGTGCGTTCCCCAACTGGTGTTGTGCAAGGGCAGAACATGTTGCGCATTCTGCGCGAAACGACGGGCAATCTAGGACGCTTTGACTCTTTTGACCAACTTGCTATCCCTTATCGTTCTGTCGCGACTGACATCGTCGAGCTTGATGAAGTCGTGCTCGATAACGGTTACTTAGTTGATGCGATGATGGCGAGCATGTCGGTACCGGGCGCGCTTCCTCCATACGAGCTCAACGGTCATATGCTGGTGGATGGTGGCGTTGTCAATAACATGCCTGTCGACGTAGCGCGCGCGATGGGAGCGGATATAGTCATTGCGGTCGACATCAGTACAGATTATAAAAACAAAGAAGACTTCACCGGCTTGTTTGCGGTTGCGGATCAGTTGTCGAATTATTTGGTGCGTCGTAGCACTCAAGAGCAAGCGGAAACTCTGAAAGATGATGATGTTTACATTCGTCCAGATGTTGGGCAAATGGAAACCGTAGAATTTGAAAAGATGCCGAGCGCATTTCAAGCTGGCTACGACATCACTAAAAAACTCAAATCCAAGCTTGAATCCTTGAGTGTCTCTAACGCGGAATACCAAAAATATATCGAGCACAAACAAGACGTTCGTAAAGGATTAGAATATGGTGATGAGCGGGTTGTTGATCAAATTGTTATTGTCAATAACACCCACTATAGTGACGTCTTACTGACCAACCGACTCGAGCTTGATACTGGTCGTCCTCTCAAAACGGCTGAAATCGAAAAAGCAGTCGAAAATCTTTATGCCTTAGATCGTTTTGAACTGATTACTTACCATTTCGAAGAGATTGAAGGTGTTAACCTACTTGTCTTTGAAGTGAATGAGAAGTCTTGGGGACCAAACTACCTGAACTTCCGCTTTTTCTTAGAAGATGACTTTAATACTGACAGCCAATATGGCATTGGTATCTCGTCGAACTTCACTAATCTAAATTCACATGGTGCCGAGCTAACGCTGAATGTTGACATGGGTACAGATAAGTTGATTGAAGCCGAGCTTTATTCACCGGTACTGTCGAGTCAGGAGTTGTTTGTTTCGGGTAAGTTGAATTACAACAACGAAAACCGAAACTGGCCTTTTAGTGATTTAGAAAACCCGGATATAGGTTCGGTTTACGATTTTCTTCCTGTCTCGTATACCGAGTTCATAACGGAACTTGCTGCGGGTGTGCAACCGACGTTATGGCAAGAGTTCCGTGTTGGTGGGCGTTATACCAAAGGGCAAATAGAGGCCTCAACGCTCGCATCTGCTGGGACTTTTGATTACGAGCGTTTGGGGGTGTTTGCTAACTACCGTCTAGATACCTTAGACGACTTTGCTTTTCCCACGCATGGTATGTTGATTGATTTGGATTACCTGGTGTCTCATGACAAGAGCCCTGAAGATTTTCGTCAAACCAATACTAATGGTGATATCGAAGATACTGTGTATGAGATCACGGCACGTTTCAAAGGCGCAGTGACGCACAGTCGTCATACTTTAGTCGGACAGGCGGAATACAGCTTTGTAGAAAGCAAAAACTCCTCGATCCCGTTAGACCCACGTGAACTTGGTGGTTTCTTAAATCTATCTGGTATCCCACGTAATAGCTTGATTGGGCAGAACTTATTCTATACCAGCTTGGTGTATCGTTATAAATGGATGGATAACGACTTCGGGCTGTTTGAAGCGCCAGTGTACCTAGGCGCATCACTTGAACACGGTGGTGTTTGGTCAGACAACGATCTGAAGCTTAATGAAGCGCCACTGTATAATGCCGCATCGATTTTCTTTGGTGTTGATTCACCAGTAGGACCAATCATGTTGGCGTACGGTCGTACCGAGCAAGATTTAGATGCTGTGTACTTGATCGTTGGAACATCATTTAAATAACCGGGAAAAGGACAGCAATATCTCCGCATATTTAGCCAAAATAAACAGGACTTTAGTCGTAAGTTGCTATGTTGGTCAAAATGATGATATTTTAATTTAAGGTTAAATTTGCTATCCTTTCGCCCACAGTTTGGCCTCTGCGGCGCTGTTTCTCAATCAAGAATTGAATGAAAACAAGGGCAATGGAGAGCCAAGTTTCCAAGGATGTTCACTCCTTTACTTTTAAAAACAGTAATAAGAAGGAGGAACCGCAATGAGAGGAAAAAGTCGTGCTTGAAGCCTACCGTAAACACGTCGAAGAGCGTGCTGCCGAAGGAGTTGTTCCTAAACCGCTAGACGCAGAACAAGTTGCTGGACTTGTTGAACTTCTGAAAAATCCCCCGCAAGGTGAAAAAGCCTTTATTCTTGACCTGTTAGAGAACCGTATCCCACCGGGCGTAGACGAAGCGGCTTATGTTAAAGCTGGCTTTTTGACTGCGGTTGCTAAAGGCGAAGTATCGTCTCCACTTGTTAGCCGTGAAATGGCAGCAGAATTACTAGGTACGATGCAAGGTGGTTATAACATCGCTCCGCTCGTCGAGTTTTTAGATGATGATGTTCTTGCGGCTATCGCAGCAAAAGCACTGTCTCATACCCTGTTAATGTTTGATGCTTTCTATGATGTTGAAGAAAAAGCGAAAGCGGGCAACACGTTCGCTCAACAAGTCCTTCAATCTTGGGCGGAAGCCGAGTGGTTTACAACGAAAGAGAAAGTAGCGGAAAAAATCACGGTTAAAGTCTTTAAGGTAACCGGTGAAACTAACACCGATGACCTGTCTCCAGCTCCAGATGCTTGGTCTCGTCCAGATATTCCAGTACACGCGAAAGCGATGCTTAAGATGGAACGTGATGGCATCAACCCGGATCAACCTGGCAGCGTTGGTCCAATCAACCAAATTGAAGAACTGCAAAAAGACGGCATTCCACTAGCATACGTAGGTGATGTTGTTGGTACGGGTTCTTCGCGTAAATCAGCGACCAACTCAGTATTATGGTTTATGGGCGAAGATATCCCATTTGTACCAAACAAGCGTACTGGTGGTATCTGTCTAGGCGGTAAGATTGCGCCTATCTTCTACAATACGATGGAAGATTCAGGAGCGTTACCAATTGAACTAAACGTACAAGACATGAATATGGGCGATGTGATCGACATTTACCCGTACGAAGGTGTGGTTCGTAAAGAAGGTTCTGAGATCTCAAGCTTTGAACTGAGTAAAGTGCTGCTTGATGAGGTACGTGCTGGTGGTCGTATTCCATTGATCATCGGTCGTGGTCTAACGAGCCGTGCTCGAGTAGCACTTGGTCTTGAAGAGACAGATTTGTTTGCTAAACCCGTTGATCCAACTGCTTCTGACAAAGGTTATACATTAGCTCAGAAGATGGTAGGTAAAGCATGTGGCGTAGAAGGTGTGCGTGCTGGTCAATATTGTGAGCCTAAGATGACAACGGTAGGTTCTCAGGATACGACTGGCCCTATGACGCGTGATGAGCTAAAAGATCTTGCGTGTCTTGGTTTCTCAGCGGATCTCGTGATGCAGTCATTCTGTCATACGTCAGCATATCCGAAACCAGTCGACGTGAACACGCACCACACACTACCTGATTTCATTATGAACCGTGGCGGTGTATCGCTTCGTCCAGGCGATGGTGTTATCCACTCATGGCTGAACCGTATGCTTCTGCCAGATACTGTTGGTACTGGTGGTGATTCGCATACTCGTTTCCCTCTGGGTATTTCATTCCCAGCAGGTTCTGGTCTAGTGGCATTTGCAGCAGCAACAGGCGTTATGCCTCTTGATATGCCTGAATCAATCTTGGTTCGTTTTAAAGGTGAGATGCAGCCAGGTATCACGCTACGTGATCTTGTACACGCCATTCCTCTATACGGTATCAAGCAAGGTCTGCTAACAGTAGAGAAAGCGGGTAAGATCAACGAATTCTCAGGCCGTGTCCTAGAAATTGAAGGTGTTGAGCACCTATCTGTGGAACAAGCATTTGAACTTTCAGATGCATCGGCAGAGCGCTCAGCAGCGGGTTGTACTGTGAAGCTTTCTCAAGAGTCGATTGATGAATACCTAAACTCGAACATCACTATGCTTAAATGGATGATTTCGGAAGGTTACGGTGACCGTCGTACAATTGAACGTCGTATTACTGCGATGGAAGAGTGGTTAGCAAACCCAGAGCTGATGGAAGCAGATTCAGACGCTGAATACGCACATGTGATTGAAATCGATCTAGCGGAAATCAACGAACCAATTCTTTGTGCGCCAAACGATCCAGATGACGCTCGTCTTCTGTCTGACGTTCAAGGTACACAGATTGATGAAGTATTTATCGGTTCTTGTATGACGAACATTGGTCACTTCCGTGCAGCAGGTAAATTGCTCGATAAGTTTAACGGCCAGCTTGATACTCGCTTATGGGTAGCACCACCAACCAAGATGGACCGTGACCAACTAACTGAAGAAGGTTACTACGGTATTTATGGCCGCGCTGGTGTTCGTATTGAAACTCCAGGTTGTTCGCTATGTATGGGTAACCAGGCTCGTGTTGCGGATAAAGCAACGGTAATGTCGACGTCTACTCGTAACTTCCCGAATCGTCTAGGTACTGGTGCGAACGTTTATCTATCCTCGGCTGAACTTGCAGCGGTTGGTGCGATTCTGGGTAAGATTCCAACTAAGGAAGAATACCTGTCTTACATGGACCAGATTGATGCGACAGCAGCAGACACATACCGCTACTTGAATTTCCACAAGATGGAACAGTACACCAAGAAAGCAGATGATGTGATCTTCCAAGAGCCTGCATAATCTTAGCAAGTTTTGTTAATACTTGAATAAGCGCTCACCGATTGGTGGGCGCTTTTTTTGTGGAACGCTGCGCTTCGAAAAGAGAGAATGCTTCGCTCTAGGAATCGGGAAGTAAGCGCTGGAATATTAAAGATAAACGTGTGAGCTCAAAACACGTTGATAGTCTTTGTCCCTCAAAAGATAAAATGAAACCGTATCTCGTATCTCGTATCTCGTATCTCGTATCTCGTATCTCGTATCTCGTCTCCCGCTTCTCCCATCCAACATCTCCCTGTATACTCCGCACCAAATTGATACGAAAAGGCGATCACGATGGAATTTGAATTCATCCGCAATACATTGATGGGCGAATACTATGTCAAATGCAGCATGGGGCATGAGATTGTGGGTCGTTGGTTGCAAGAAGAAATAGGCAAAGACCCAGCAAAAATTGCTCAGGTAGAAGCTTTAATTAATCAGGCATTTTCTTCGCCATCTCAAGAGCATAGATTAACCGGTGCAGAGATCAGTTTGATGATCCACGGTGATGAGGTGCTAGTGCAAGAAAACGCGCTGGGCCATGAGTATGAAGTGGAAATGGAAAGCGAGTTTGATTTCTACGATGCAGAGAGTACGGCCAGTTGTGGTATTGAGGATTTTTGTACCTTGATAGAGCAGTGGAAAGACTTTCTGAACATGTAATGCACAATTTTGGTTAGTCTAATTAGGATTGCCTTATATTTGTGAAAAGGGCGCACCGATATGGTGCGCCCTTTTTGTTTATAAGTTTGTTAATTTTACTAATTCTATATAAATCAATGGGATAAAAAGTTGGCACGCCGCTTGGATTAATATGAATGTTTCAGGATGAAAGCTGCGGAGAAGATTCAATGAAAATCATTAATGCCATTATAAAACCTTTTAAGTTAGACGATGTACGCGAAGCATTGGCTGATGTCGGTATTGAAGGGATGACAGTATCAGAGGTTAAAGGTTTTGGTCGTCAGAAAGGCCACACGGAGCTATACCGTGGCGCCGAGTATCAAGTCGACTTTCTACCAAAAGTAAAACTAGAAATCGCTACCCATGCAGACAATGTGGAGCGCGTGGTAGAAGCCATCACTAAAGCGGCGCAAACCGGCAAGATTGGTGACGGTAAGATTTTTGTCTACGACTTAAACCAAGCGGTGCGTATACGTACTGGCGAAATGGACGCAGAAGCACTTTAAGAATTCAAGGGATTGGAGAACTATCATGGAATTAACAACAACGGTAACTGAATTACGTTACGCACTCGACACCTTTTTCTTCCTCATTTCCGGTGCGTTGGTCATGTGGATGGCAGCAGGTTTTGCCATGCTAGAAGCGGGCTTAGTTCGCTCTAAAAACACAACAGAAATTCTAACTAAAAACATCTGTCTTTACGCGATCGCTTGTACCATGTTCCTATTGGTCGGCTACAACATTATGTATGTTGATAACGGTGAAGGCGGTTGGTTACCATCATTTGGTGCACTAATTGGCACACAAGGTGAAGGTGCAGACCACTCTCTAGAGTCGGACTTCTTCTTCCAAGTCGTATTTGTAGCAACAGCAATGTCAGTGGTTTCTGGCGCGGTTGCAGAGCGTATGAAGCTTTGGTCTTTCCTAATTTTCTCAGCGGTACTGACTGCATTTATCTACCCAATGGAAGGTTACTGGACTTGGGGTGGTGGCTTCCTATCAGAAGCAGGTTTTAGTGACTTTGCGGGCTCAGGTATCGTACACATGGCGGGTGCTTCAGCAGCATTAGCAGGCGTACTATTACTGGGTGCACGTAAAGGTAAATACGGTAAAAATGGCGAAATCTACCCAATCCCAGGTTCAAACATGCCTCTTGCTACATTGGGTACGTTTATCCTTTGGTTCGGTTGGTTCGGTTTCAACGGCGGTTCTCAACTTATGGTTTCGGATTTTGAGAACGCGACTGCAGTTGGTCAAATTTTCCTAAACACCAACGCTGCAGCTGCAGCAGGTGCAATTGCCGCACTATTTGTATGTAAAACAACTTGGGGTAAAGCAGACCTGACTATGATTTTGAACGGTGCGTTAGCTGGTCTTGTTGCTATCACGGCTGACCCTCTATCACCATCACCGCTTTATGCTGTGGCGATTGGTGCGGTATCAGGCGCGCTAGTAGTATTCAGCATCATCGGTTTGGATAAGATTAAGATTGATGATCCAGTAGGTGCTATCTCAGTTCACGGTGTGTGTGGTTTCTTCGGCCTAATGGTTGTGCCACTGAGCAACGGTGATGCAACGTTTGGTGCACAGCTTCTAGGTGCGGCAGTTATCTTTGCTTGGGTATTTGGCGCAAGCCTAGTGGTATGGGCAATCCTGAAAGCGACAATCGGTATCCGCGTATCGGAAGACGAAGAGTTAGAAGGTATGGATATGCACGACTGTGGTGTTGGTGCTTACCCAGAATTCGTGACTGTGAAATAACACTCACAATGTAATAAATAGTTACAAACTTAACATTAAAAAACCTGCTCCAATGAGCAGGTTTTTTTATTGATTAATTGTTTTCTTATTGAACATGCATATAATAACACAACTGATAAACGTTATCATTAGCATGGTAAAGGATTAAACAATGAAAAAACTGCTAACTCTTTCAGCGATTACTTGCGCTACTCTGGCTCCAACGGCAATGGCTGCTGAAGAAGTGAACGTGTACTCTTACCGTCAACCTTTCCTAGTTGAACCTATGTTCAATGAGTTCACTAAAGAAACTGGCATTAAAGTAAACGTGAAGTTTGCGAAAAAAGGTCTAGCAGAGAAGTTGGCTCAAGAAGGCGAATACAGCCCAGCTGACGTAATCCTTACTACAGATATCAGCCGTCTAGCTGAACTGACAAACAAAGGTCTGGTTCAAAAGGTAGACAGCAAAATCATCGAAGAAAACGTACCAGCACAGTACCAAGACAAAGAAAACGAGTGGTTTGCTCTGACTCTACGTACTCGTAACGTTTACTCTTCACGTGACCGTGTTGGCAAACTAGGTGACGACTTCAACTACGCTGACCTAGCAAAGCCTGAGTTCAAAGGCAAAATCTGTACTCGTAGCGGTAAGCACCCTTACAACGTATCTCTAGTATCTTCTATGATCGCTCACCACGGTGAAGCTGAGACTAAAGAGTGGCTAGAAGGCGTAAAAGCGAACCTAGCTCGTAAGCCTCAAGGTAACGACCGTGCTCAAGTTAAAGCAATCAAAGAAGGTCTATGTGACGTTTCTCTAGGTAACAGCTACTACCTAGGTAAGATGGTTAACGACAAAGAGCAAAAAGCTTGGGCAGACGCGGTATACATCAACTTCCCTAACCAAGAGACAACAGGTACGCACGTGAACATCTCTGGTATGGCGATGGCGAAGTTCTCTCCAAACAAAGACAACGCTGTGAAGCTTATGGAATTCCTAACGGGTGACAAAGCGCAGCAAATGTACGCAGAAGTAAACTACGAGTACCCAGTGAAGGAAGGTGTTAAGCGTTCTGAGCTTGTGGAATCTTGGGGTGACTACAAAGCAGATACGATTTCTCTAGATGATATTGCTTCTCACCATGAAGCAGCAATCAAGCTACTAGATGAAGTGAAATTTGACCTTTAATTCCATGTGGGGGTATAACTGTACCCCCATTTTATTAAAGGATATGAGATGTATTTGCAGCCGCATTTGTATTTCATAAAGCCTTGCAGTATTTAGGCAATGAAGAATAAACATTCTCTATGGAAAACCAGTAGTGGGGCTATCACCCTGTTACTGGTTTTGCCGATCTTAGCGATCTTCTATACCGCCATTGGCGAGACAGATGACTTGTTCACACACTTGATGTCGACGGTCATGCCTACCTATATCTATAACACCGTAGTTCTGACTGCAGGTGTGATGCTTCTTTCTTTGATTCTGGGTATTCCAAGTGCTTGGTTTATGGCGATGTGTAAATTGCCAACTGAGAAGTGGTTGCAGTGGGCCTTAGTTCTACCACTTGCGATGCCGGGTTATATCATTGGTTACATTTTTACGGATTGGTTTGATTTTGCTGGGCCAATTCAAATCTTCTTACGTGATATAACGGGATGGGGCCCAGGTGAGTATTGGTTCCCTGATATTCGGACCTTAGGTGGTGCGACCTTCGTTCTTTCTCTTGTTCTTTACCCATACGTTTACTTGCTTTGTCGTGCTGCATTTATGGAGCAGAACGTTTCTCTACTGCAGAGTGCTCGCTTGTTAAAATGTTCCCCTTGGGAAAGCTTTTGGCGTATCTCTTTACCGCTTGTAAGACCCTCTATCGCTGTTGGTTTGTCTCTGGTAGCGATGGAAACCATCGGTGACTTCGGAACCGTCAGCTATTTTGCTGTGAACACGCTTACTACGGCGGTTTACGATACTTGGCTTGGGTATTCGAACCTCAATGCAGCCGCGAAAATCTCAGCAATGATGTTGATGATTGTAGTGTTGTTATTGAGTGCAGAGCGCTACAGCCGTCGTAAGCAGAAGCTGTTCCAAAGTCAGTTTAATAGTCATGAAGACTTCCGTTATGAGCTACGAGGTTGGCGAAAGTGGGGCGCATTAATTTGGTGTTGGGGCTTGGTGGCAATCGCGTTTATCTTCCCATTGCTACAGTTAATTGATTACGCCATCACTTACTTTGCACAAAGTTGGACGCCGGAGTTTCGTGAATACGCATGGAACAGTTTGGTGGTGTCAGTCGTGGCTGCAATCATTGGTGTTGCGATTGCGTTGACTGTGAACTTCAGTCAACGCGTAAATGGCGGCCGCTCTAGCTTGGCGTTTATGCGTTTGTCTTCGTTGGGCTATGCCGTCCCCGGTACGGTACTGGCTATCGGTGTGATGGTTGCTGTGTTGTTTATGGATCACCGTGTTAACGATATTGCGAAAGCGATGGAATGGGGTAGACCTGGGCTTATTTTCTCTGGTTCTATGTTTGCGCTGATTTTCGCGATGGTGGTACGTTTCTCGGCTGTTGCAATTGGCAGTGTGGAAAGTAACTTAAATAAGATCTCTCCATCGTTGGATATGGCTTCCCGTACCATGGGCTGTACGCCAAATACCATGCTTTGGCGAGTGCATTTCCCGTTGGTTAAACGTGGTGCCCTAATTGCGGGTTTGTTGGTGTTTATTGAGTCAATGAAAGAGCTCAATGCTGCATTACTATTACGACCATTTAACTTTGAAACCTTAGCGACGTATGTATACAACTTCGCTTCGGATGAGCATTTAGAGCTTGCCGCACTTCCGGCTGTATTACTGGTTCTCGTTGGGTTGATCCCGCTTGTTGTTGTTAACCGTTCACTGGAGCAAAGTCACTGATGAGCTGCGCATTATCGATTAAAAACCTAACTTGTCAGTATGACGATCAAACCGTCCTTGAATCACTTTCTCTCGAAGTTGAGCAAGGTCAGATTGTCTGCCTACTTGGCGCGAGTGGCTGCGGTAAGACAACGCTTTTAAAAGCGATTGCTGGCCTGCTTCCTCTGAGTTCAGGTCAAATGAGTTTGAACTGTCTTACGATTGATGACGGTAAAAACTGGCTACCACCAGAGCAGCGTAATATCGGTATGATCTTCCAAGATTACGCTTTGTTCCCGCACCTGACAGTCGCTGAGAACATTGCTTTTGGTTTGAAGAACGAATCGGCGCAGCAAAAGCTGATTAAAGTCGAAGAAATGCTCGGCTTGGTTCACCTTAAAGGTTACGGTGACCGTTATCCTCACCAACTTTCTGGCGGCCAGCAGCAACGTGTGGCGATTGCTCGTTCATTGGCTTACAAACCAGACCTTCTGTTGTTGGATGAACCGTTTTCCAATATTGATACCCAAGTTCGTCATGAACTGATCCGTGAGATCCGTAAAATCTTCAAAGAACAGGGGGTTACCGCGATTTTTGTCACCCATAGCCGTGAAGAAGCGTTTGCTTTTGCCGATAAGATGGCCGTGATGAACCATGGTGTGATTGAGCAGTATGGCACGGCATCTGAACTTTACTACCAGCCTTCGAGCAAATTTGTTGCGGACTTCTTAGGTGGTGGTAGCTACCTTGTTGCGAAGAGAATTTCCGACAATGAATATCAAACCCACCTAGGTGTGGTGGAAGCCAATGCTCAGCAGGAAATCCAAGTAGATGATGAGTGTGCATTACTGCTTCGTCCTCAACATGTTCAAATTACTGCGGATGAAGAGAGTGCAATCAAAGTACTTGAACAGCACTTTATGGGGGATCACTGTCGCTACGTGATAGATGTCAATGGTGACCGACTGTTGGCTACTTCAGCTCAGGCGTTGAATGTCGGGGATAGTGTGATAGTAAAAGTTGAAACCCAAGGTGTATTAGCTTTCGCGTAATGTTTACATCTATAAAATAAAAAGGCCCGGCGCTGATGCCGGGCAAGTGTTCTTCACCTATAGGATTGTGCTCAAAGCGAGCACAAGGTTCAGTTATAAAGACAAGAAGTCCTTAAACTGTTGAAGAACACGTTCTGCAGTGTCCTTATCTTGCATTTCTGCAAAAATTCGTAGTAGTGGCTCAGTACCTGAGAAGCGAGCAATAATCCAACCGCCGTTCTTGAAGTACACTTTCGCACCGTCTTCGTAGCTGACTTTCTCGATTTCAAATTCAAACTCAGGCAACTGCTTCTCAACATAAATCTTGTTGAATAGCACTTCTTTTTGCGCAGGTTTGAACTTGCAATCGCCTTCTGCCATGTAGGCATATCCGTATTTGCCGTAGATTTCATCCAGTAACTCAGACAGTTTCTTACCAGTGACTGAAATCATTTCTACTAATAGGCTTGATGCAAATACACCATCTTTGCCTTTAATATGGCCACGAATAGTTAAGCCGCCAGAGCTTTCACCGCCAATTAGTGAGTCGTCAGCTTCCATTTGAGAGCTGATGTGCTTAAAGCCGACCGGAACCTCAAAGCATTTCTCGCCATGATCTTCTGCGACTTTATCTAGCAGGTGAGTGGTTGCGATGTTACGTACCACTGAGCCTGTCCAGCCTTTGTATTCAAGTAGGTAGTAGTAAAGCAGCAGTAGTACTTCATTTGGATGAATGAAGTTACCTTTCTCGTCGATAATACCAAGACGGTCTGCGTCGCCATCGGTACCAATACCGATGTCATAGCCTTCTTGCTCGACAAGATGCATCAAGCGGTAAAGGGTTGCTGCACTTGGTGATGGCATTAAGCCGCCAAAGTCAGGGTTCTTACCGTCGTTGATTACGTCTACTTCACAGCGGCCATTAATCAATACGGTTTGCAGCGCATTTTTAGCAACACCAAACATCGGGTCGACCAAAACGCGAAGGTTCGCTTTTTTGATGGCTTCAATGTCGATAAAGTCGATGATCGAATCGACGAACTCGTTCATTGGGTTAATAATATCAATCAGTTTGTCTTGCACTGCTTGATCAAAATCGACGCTTTTGACATCTTGTGCTGTAAGCGTTGCGATTTGAGACTCAATTTTTTCTGTGATGATTTCATCGGCATCACGACCACCTTCGATGAAGACTTTGATGCCGTTATAATCCGCAGGGTTGTGTGAGGCTGTAATACATGCAGAGTATGCACAGCCCATCTCTTTTGCTTTAAACATCACGATAGGCGTCGGCACGAACTTATCGATAAAGCTAACTACGATGCCATTTGCCGCCAAAACTTCAGCAAACCAGCGACCAGCTTTATCAGAAAGAAAACGGCGGTCATAACCGATAATAAAGCCGCGATCAGCAACGGACTCAGCGTTGGTAATGTTTGCGACTGCTTGAGCAACCAAACGTACATTATCTTTAGTGAACTCCTCACCGATAAATGCACGCCAGCCGCCTGTACCAAATTTGATCATGATTCGATCCTCGATAAGAGCGGCGTCCCACCGCTTCTTAAATCTTTGCTAGCGAACCGATGCACTTATCGAATTCAAGTGCATCGGATAAATCAAAAGGGGAGAAGCTCTCCCCGAAGAGATGATTAACCTAGAGTAACGATAACTTCGTTTACTGAACCTTCCGCTTGAACTGGTACAGAGGCACCATTTACTGCTTCACTGTTCACAGTAATCGACTTAACGCCTTTGCTTACTGAGTCTGGGTTAACGACTTTGATGTTGTACGTTGCACCTAGCCATTGGCGAGTCACTTCGAAGCCTGGCCAGTTCGTTGGGATACATGGATCGATAGTCAGACCATCAAAGCCTGTTCGCACACCAAGGATAAAGTTGGTAACTGCGAAGTATGCCCAGCCAGATGTACCTGTTAACCATGGGTGGTTTGCACGACCGTGGTCTTGGTGGTCACGACCCATGATGAACTGCACGTATGAGTAAGGTTCTGCAATACGTTTTTCGATGATGTCGTTCTGGTTGTATGGGTTAAGTGCATCGTAGAATTTCATTGCACGATCACCACGACCCAGTTTCGCTTCAGCTACCCAAGCCCATGGGTTTGGATGCGAGAAGATTGCACCGTTCTCTTTTACGCCTTGGTAAACACGAGTCACGAAACCGATGTCATCGTTCGGCGTTGCAAATGATGGTGAGTTTAGATGCAGGCCGTACTCAGAGAACAGGTTCTCATCGACTGCGTCCATCGCTTTTTCACCGCGCTCTTGAGAAACCGCACCAGAAAGTACTGCTAGCGTGTTTGACTCAAGGTGCACTCGGCCTTCCGCTTGTTGCGCTGTACCGATCTTGTCACCATTCTTCGTCAGACCACGGATGTACCAACCGCCTTCGTCGTCCCAAAGATGTGTTTCACACGCTTCACGTACGTTTGCTGCCATTTCCGTGTATTTCTCAACATCCGCTTCTTTGCCTAGGTATTTCGCTAGGTCGATAAACTCTTGCAGTGCCCAGAAGTGAAGGAACGATACCATTGAAGATTCGCCACCACCGAGGTTCAGACAGTCGTTCCAGTCTGCGCGCAGACCTTTACAGATACCCGTTTGGCCGACGTATTCAGCCGAGAAGTCTAGCGCTGCTTTCATGTGGTCATAAACGGTTGCATCACCGCCGTCTGCGTAAGGGATCACTTCGTCAAAGAAACTGTGCTCACCCGTTTCCATCACGTACTTACAGATGGTTGGAACTAGCCATAGGTGATCATCTGAACACGTGTCTTCGATGCCGTGGATCTTGTCTTCATCAGAAGGCGTTGGAACGACGGTTGGAGATTTAGATGGCTTAACATCAGCTTTCTCAGGATCGAACCAGTCTGGATCGAACAGGTGCAGACCGTAACCTGCTTTCACTTGGCCACGAAGTAGGTCAACAAGACGCTTGCGGGTCATTGCTGGGTTGGCGTGAGGAACAGAAATCGCATCTTGCGCTGTATCGCGGTAGCCAAGACCAGTACGACCACCCACTTCGATGAACGAAGCAAAGCGAGACCACACAACACAAGTTTCTGCTTGGTATAGGGTCCAAGCGTTGATCATGGTATCTAGACCTTCGTTTGGTGATTTCACTTGGAATTTATTACAACGCTCATCCCAGTGTGCTTTGATGCCCGCAAATGCATTGTCTACTTCAGCGAGATCTTGGTATTTAGCGCGAAGGCGGTCGCCGTTGCCTTTACCGATACCTAGGATGTATGCGAAACGAACTTCTTCACCTGGTTGGATAGTAAATTGCTTGTGTAGAGAGCCACAGTGGTTGTAACACGTTTGTGCGGTGTTAAAACATTTACCTTGTTCTACTGCTAGTGGGTTTGCTTCGTCGCGGTATAGACCTAGGAAGCTGTCACGTTGGCCGTCGTATGAATCTGGGTCAAACGTTGAAGCTAGGTAGTAGAAACCTTCGAAATCGTTGGTGTTATAGTACAAGTCGTATTCAATCACACCTTCATTGTAAGACGTGCCTGCAGAGTACAGAGACATCTGGTGGTTTTGGTTGTCTGATTGAATATGGCTGAACGAAAATTCTACAAACGAGAATGCACTGATTGTGCGCGGCTTGTCTGAAGTGTTCTTGATAACCACATCCCAAACTTCAGCGTCTTCGCCTTTTGGTACGAATAGGGTTTTCGTTGCTGTAATACCGTTGTATTCACATTTGAACTTAGAGTAAGACAAGCCATGGCGAACTTCGTAGTTTGCTTCATCTAGGCTTTTTGCAACTGGTTGCCAAGAGATTGACCAGTAATCACCTGTCTCATCATCACGTAAGTAAACGTAGTGCCCAGGACGATCGAATGTCGCGTTTGGACGGAATTTAGTAACACGGTTGTATTCTGGAGAGTTATAGAACGAGTAGCCGCCTGCGTTGTGCGAGATAACGGTACAGAACTTCTCAGTACCTAGGTAGTTAGTCCATGGCGCTGGTACGTCAGGGCGAGTGATGACGTATTCGCGATTCTCGTTATCGAAATAGCCGTATTTCATTTGTGTATTTCCTTTTTACAATACTGCGTTTGCAGTCAAATTTAATAATTCTTTAAGCAAGATGTATTGTCATCTAGCTTGGTATTACTTCCACGGTTTACGGTAATTCACTCCCTGCAAATCAAGCAGAGGAAGGTGCCCTTTCAAACGTGATAAATAGTCGGTCCAATCGCGGTGTTGTTTTTCAGTCCAACATGCTTCTGCCATGGCTGTTAAGCGAGGGAAAATCATGTAGTCCATACGCGATGGGTTGTTGATGATTTCGCACCACAAGGCAGTTTGAATGCCCCAAATGCGCTTTCTGATTGGGTCATCAGCAGGGACTTCTGCTAATGGCTCATAGTTGTATGCTTTCTCTAATGGCAATGGGTTTGCCCAGTCAACACCTGGCTCTTCTGGTGCATAGTCTTGGGTCATGTCGAGGTAGGTGGTTTGTGCTGGTTGCAGCACTACATCAAAACCTTGGCGAGCGCAGTTCAATGCAGCTTCTTCGCTTAGCCATGAGTAGATCACTGTATCTTTACTCACTTTGTTGCCGTGTTGGGCTTCTTCCCAACCTACCATTCGTTTGCCTAATTTTCGTAGCTTGTCTTCTGCATGACGTAAGAAGTGCCCTTGTAGCTCTTTGTAATCGGTATAACCCAATTGCTCCATAAGAGCTTGGCAAGAAGGGCTCTTAGACCACACGCCATTAGGAACTTCGTCTGCCCCAATATGGACATAAGGCGCTGGGAATAGAGCTGCTACTTCTTCAAGTACTTTGTCGATAAACTCGTAACTACCCGGCAGAGCAGGGTTGATGACATTATCGTTATAGTGCTGAATGCTGCGATATTCGGTTTTGTCTTCCGCTTCAACAAGTAGGTGTGGCAGAGATTTGATTGCTGCGCGGCAATGCCCAGGAACGTCAATCTCAGGGATGATAGTGATGCCACGCTGTGCTGCAAAAGCCACCACATCTTTAATTTGCTCTTGAGTGTAGAAACCGCCGTAACGCTGAGTTAAATGGGTGTATTGCGGTTCGATGGTTTCATCGATACCACGCCAAGCGCCAATGTCTGTTAGTTGAGGTAAGGACTTAATCTCGATACGCCAACCTTCATCGTCCGTTAGGTGCCAATGGAAGGTATTGAATTTGTAATGTGCCAACAAATTGATGAGGCGTTTTACTTGCTCTACCGAGTGGAAATGACGAGCGCAGTCCAACATCATGCCACGGTAGCGAAAGCGAGGACTGTCTTTAATTGTGCAACAGACAACATCCATGGTATTGGTATGTCCATCATGCTTCATTAATTGCAATAGAGTTGCACAAGCGTGAGTAAAGCCAGATGAAGAACCCGCTTCAATCTTGATCGACTCTTCAGATACTTTAAGTCTGTAAGTACCTTCGTCCAGTGTTGGGTTACTTTTGAATAAGATTTTCCCACTGTTAGAAGAAGACAATTTGAATTGGTGAATGCGTTCAAGCTCTTCCAGCAACCATGCTTTTGCTGAATTCGCTAAATCTGTGTATATCGCGACACCAACTTGCTCATCGAAGCTAAACGACAGGTCACTCACTTCAATATGGTTGGGCTTTGGTAATAAAGGCTGTGCATGCGTTAAGCTTGCTGGAATATCACTGCGTTCGCGATAAGGTGAGGCCAAAACGATAGGAGTAACATCAACTTGTGCGCGTTGTGGATTTCCGTCAACGACAAAGTCAATCATGGCTTCATTAAATCCATCCGAGTAATAACGGAATGGGTTTGAACCAATACTGAATTCACAGTAATAGTGATGGTTGGCAGCCAGTACCATACCTTCCGGTTTAAGTGTGCAAAAGCTACCAATTTGAGTCAGTTGACCATTTGAAACGCTGTCTGGAAGAATATAGCGGTCGAAAGCGAAAGTCAGGCTCCAATTGTTTAGGTCTTGGTCGCTCAAATTGTGAAAGGTGAGCCCAAAACGGCAGTTTTGTTTTTGCTCAGAAAGGACCACTAGATCAACACGATATTCCATGCTCACTCCTACTCAACACTCACGGCGTAAAGGTTATGCTCTGGTTTACCAGCAAACATAATAGCTCCTTCAATCGCATCAAATTGAGGCTCTACCACCCATTGTTGAACGGGCGGTGACAGCCAATGCAGGATGCGTTCAGCAATACTGCCCATTAAGCAAATACGAGTCGCCCCGCGTTTGTTTAACGCAACCAGAAACATCTCAATATCGGCAGCGGTCTGCTTAAGCATTTCAATCGCTAGTGCATCACCTTGTTCTGCATGTTGGAAAATTGCTGGAGAAAATTGACCGTAATCGCGAGGTAGAGCTTGTTTAGACCATGCCACTATGTTGTCGATGTCATTTTCAAAATGAGCCATGACATGCGCTGCTAGAGGTGTTTTTTCACGGATGCCATCTTCTGCTAGCAAGACTTGTTGAATCAGGCGTAATCCCATTACTGCGCCACCGCCTTGGTCGGAGATCGGGAACTCACGTCCACCAACAACGTGCTGCTCAAGGCCTTTCAGGAAAATACCGCAAGAACCGGTTCCAGCAATCATGATTGCGCCATCTTTACCGCTGTGCGCGCCAATACAAGCACCGTAAGCATCAGTGTTGAGTGTCATACTGGCAAATGGGTGTTCCAAAGCCATGAATGCTTGCCAAGAGGTTTTGTGTTCAGCTCCCGCAAGAGCTAAGCCAACGTGCATAGAGGCAAAGTCTTGCTGAGTTAGGCCGCCTTGCTGCGCTGCTGAAGCTATTGATTCAAGAATGGATGCCATTGCGACTTCCGCTCCCAGCATGATGTTTGCACTGCCGCTTTTCGCTTCACCAATAAAGTTACCTTGCGCGTCTTTGATACGGGCTCTGCATGAAGTGCCGCCGCCGTCAATACCTACAAAATACATCCCCATGGTTATTGCTCCTTAATTTCTTGAGAGTTCGCTAAAGTCGAGATGTGCTGAGCCTGACTCATTACTGCGAGTAGATACCAAGCACCATGCGGGATCCATTGTTCTCCCCAGCGCCAGTTTTGAAGCATGTCGTCTTTCTGTGCTGGTGGATTAAATGCAATGTCTTCCTCATCTTCGAAACCGCCGGTGATGCCGTTGCACACGCCACCTTTTGCATTGAAGAAACCATATTGAGGAAGGTAGTCCGGATTGTTACGACCATGACCGTCCAACATGCACATGTCGTACGGGTTCAGCCCCACAATCCAGTTGATAGAATCTTGTGCGAGTTTAGAAAGCTGTTGCTTTAGAATTTCTGACTCAATAAATGGTTGTGCCAAATACGCCATGGTTGCCAGTGAACCTAAGCGAGCATTCTCACCTTGCCACCAGTAACCCGATTCATTGTTGTGTGCCACAAAGAACGCATCACGCTTCGCTTCGTCTACGCCTTTTACATATTGGCGTGGGTAACCAAATGGGTTCTTCACTCTATTGGTGATAGAGACTTCAAACTCACAGGCTTGAGTTATGATTTGTTTTGCTACTGAAGCGCGCTCAGAGTCGTCTTCAATCGCCAAGTATTCACATAGTGCGATAACAGGAAGCCCTGCTTCTGCCGCATGGAAGTAAGGGCGGCTGCCATCATGATTGGCAGCCCAAAAATGTTGAATGTGCTCATCACTCATTTGACGAGCAGAAAGACGATTTGCCCATACGCGGCTGTCTTCTAGGTAGCGTGTTTCTTTGGTGGTCTTGAATAGCTCAACGGCTGCAAGCAATGCGCAGTATTCATCGATGATGTTCTCTTCACCATCGTTTAGATATTGGGTGTTGTGCTCTTTTAAGTGCCAGTAGCCGTTTTCTGCTGCATTACGGTATTTTTGTTGGTCGAACTCACCGTGAAACTCCAGACGTGCTGCTGAAGCTAATGCCGCAATGCTAACGCCAGCACCTTGTCGGTAACCGGCTTGGTAGTCATCAAACTTATGACCAAGTTGGGTTTCGTAGGCGCAGATTTCACGTTGAGCTGTGTCTTTACTCCACTTGTCGAACACGGTCATGTAGAAGAAGCCTTTTTCGTTTTGCATACGAACAAGGAAGTCTGCACCGAACAGGGCTTCTTCAATAAGGCGAGTAGAAGTGAATTTAGCCAGTTTGTCGTTGCCTTCAAGCAGAGACAAACCTTTCAATATGTTCCACACCACCATTGGTGTCTGCTGTGGGTTTAGGTAGTTTGCGTATGACAAATGACTCAGATATTTACTGACATCGCCTGAAGCGTCATACCAACCGCCGTGAACATCTGCGGTTTCGTCGGAATTTAGCAGTGGAACTTGACGATCTTGTTGATCAAAAATGCCACCACAACGTTGAGACTTAAAGTAGTGGACCACGTCAGATAGTGTTTGATCGAGAAGAATATGTTCACCAATTTCAAAGTGAGATGAACGCAAATGATCGAAACGAAGGTAGTAGTTACCGGGAGTATTAAATGAAGAAAAGTCTACAAGATAGAAATGACCTTGATGCCAGCTCGCTACTTTGCCTTGCTTTTCCACTGTTAGCGTAGCGACAGTTTGGTGGCTGTCCGCACAAACCAATAAAGCAGTATAAGAAGACAGACGTGGTTGGCTTGTCTGGATGATCGCTTTTTTAGGGCCCAGACGCTCGTAACCAATGTGGTTAGTCAGTAGCAGCATTCAAGTTTCTCCGGGAAACAATAAAATATAAAGGGAAAAAGGGGCCAGGTTTATACCTGACCCTCGTTATGATTAATCTTCAAATAAGTAACAACGAACAAAGTGGTTGTCAGATAGCTGAGTTACAGCAGGCAGTCGCTCACGACATTTGTCTGTGGCATGAACACAGCGTCCTGCGAATGGACAACCAACTGATTCTGGCGTCCAAAGTGGGATTTCGCCTTTGTTGCCTTTCAACTTCTCGTGGATTGACTTTGATGGATCAGGAACGGCAGAAACCAGTAGTTGCGTGTATGGGTGTTGAGGATCGTGAATGATTTCCTCTGTGTCACCCCACTCAACCATGTGGCCGACGTACATAACCGCAAGATCTTCAGCGATGTAACGCGCTGTCGCGATGTCGTGCGTGATGTAAAGCAGAGACATTTGTTTCTCAAATTTCATTTCTTCCATCAGGTTAAGAACACCGGCACGGATTGATACGTCAAGCATTGATGTTGGTTCGTCAGCCAGTACCACTTCTGCTCCAACCGCAATATTACGAGCCAAGTTCACGCGCTGACGTTGACCGCCAGAGAGTTGATGTGGGAACTTTTGCGCCGTTTCTTTTGGTGGAATCAGACCAACTTGTTCTAGTAGGTTGTACACGCGCTCTTCCAACTCTTTTTTGTTGCCCGGTGATACCTTCTTGTGGATCAGAAGTGGGCGAGCAATATGATGGAAGATGTTGTGTGTAGGGTTTAGCGAGCCAAACGGGTCTTGCCATACCATTTGCACACCTTCACGGTAAGTCATCAAATCGTGACGAGAGGTGATGTCTTGAATATCACGACCTTTGTACTCGATGATGCCATCGGTTGGTGCGTACATTTTAGCAATCATTTTTGCAGTAGTAGACTTACCTGAACCAGACTCACCTACCACTGACAAGCCGCGGCTCTTGTACATTTTGAAAGATACGTCGTTGATTGCACGCATCTTAGATTGTTTGATTGAGTTACTGTTTAAAGGGAAGTCCTTAACGACATTTTTACCTTCAATCAGCAGTTCGCCGAATTGTTTGCTCATAATTCTCTCCAGTGTAATTTTTGTTCTTAGCTAGCGTTATTTTTTGTTGTTAAACCTTAGCTTGAGCAATGGTGTCGCCGTACAAATGACAATTTGAGAGACGACCTGGTTCAATTTGACGTAGTTGCGTTGGTACTCGTGTACATGCTTCATGTACGCGGTCGCAACGAGCTTGGAATCGGCAACCTTGTGGCACTTCTAGCAAGTTCAGCGGGTTACCCGGAATACCAGTCAATTTGGTCTTTGGACCAGTTAGTGGAGGGAAAGAGCTACCCAAACCTTTGGTGTAAGGGTGGTAAGGACTCTCCAGAATCTGCTTAGAAGGTGCAACTTCAATTAATTCACCTGAGTACATGATGCCGATACGGTCAGAGAACTCGACCATCAAAGACAAATCATGCGTGATGAACAGGATTGAGAAACCAAACTCTTCTTTAAGCGCGTAAATCTTTTGTAGAATTTCACGTTGAACTACTACATCTAGTGCGGTAGTTGGTTCATCCATGATGATCATTTTTGGATTCAGAGCCAAAGCTATTGCGATTACTAAACGCTGACGCATACCACCAGAGAACTGGTGTGGGTAGTCGCTTAAGCGGCTTGGGTGGATATCAACGATTTCCAGCAGACCTTCAGCTCGTGTTTTTGCTTGAGCACGCGTCATATTGGTATGACGCATGATGACGTCGCAGAACTGTTCTTCCATAGTAAGAACAGGGTTCAAAGCGTTCATCGCACTCTGGAATACCATCGACATTTCGCTCCAACGGAACGCTTGCATACGGTCATCGCTGTACTGGAGGATATCTTCGCCATTGAAGATAACCTCACCACCAGTAATAAATGCTGGCGGCTTATGAAGGCGCATTAGCGAGAAGGCAACAGTCGATTTACCACAGCCTGATTCACCTGCTAGGCCGAATACTTCGCCGGGTGCGATGTCAAAGCTGACGTTGTTACAGGCGCGGACATCGCCCGCATCTGTAATGTAGTCTACGCATAGGTTACGGATAGAAATTAGTGGTGCAGTCATGATTATTTATCTCCGCTCCATAGTGCATTTTGTGGTGCCAGTTCAGGCTCACGCTCTTTCTTGTCTTTTGCTGCTAGTTTCTTCCAGCGCTTCATGCCTTTGTGAGAGCGAAGCTGCGGGTTCGCAATTTCATCAACGGCGAAGTTAAGTAGAGCAAGACCTGTAACCAGTAACGTTAGTGCAATACAAGGTGCTAGAACTTCCCACCATGCGCCAATTAGCATCGCCGATGAGGTTTGCACGTTGTACAGCATGATGCCCCAACTGATGGTGTTCGCATCGCCCAGACCTAGGAACGAGATTACAGCTTCCGTGTTGATTGCTAGCATTACTGAACCGATGAAGCTTGCACCTACGATTGGGATAAGGTTTGGTAGAATCTCAACGAAGATGATACGAAGAGATGACTCACCAAGAACCTCAGCCGCTTTAACAAATTCTTTTTCACGCAAGGCCATGGTTTGAGCTCGAACCACACGTGCACCCCAAGCCCAGGAGGTACCGGCAATGATTAATGCAATGGTGAGTGGCCCAGCCTCCCCGATAAAGGCGGCAAGTACGAACAGTAATGGCAGTTGTGGGATAACTAGCATGATGTTCATGGCAGCACTTAACACGTCATCAACACGACCACCAAAGTAACCAGCAGAGATACCGATAACCGTCGCTAGGAAACACACGATAACACCAGCGCCGAAACCAACACCTAGAGATACTCGCGCGCCGTATGCCACTTGAGACCAAATGTCACGACCCATGCGAGACGTACCTAGAACGTGGTCCGCTTTTTTCGACATGATAAGCGTACGACGGTCGTCGGCTAGATTTTTAGCCACCCAGCCATCAGGGTTGTTTTGCGCTTGTTTTACAACAAAGCCAGGGTATTCATGTGGGTTACCCGTGCGTTTGTCTGGAGCGTGTTGAGTAATTAAAGGAGCAGCCACTGCAACAAAGATAAACAAAGCGATAATGGCTAAACCAACACGTGCGAACGCGTTACCTAAAATCAGTTTAAATAGTTCTTTCATGATTATTTGCCTCCCTTACGTAGGCGAGGGTCTAGAATCATGTACAGCATGTCAGCCATTAAGTTGAAGCACAGCATGAACATCGTCATGATAATTAGCTGACCTTGAAGTACTTGGTAGTCACGTGCGTGAATTGCGTTTAGAAGCACTGTGCCTAGGCCTGGGTAGTTGAAGATCATCTCGATGATAAGCTGACCACCGATTGCCATACCTAGAGACATTGAAAGTGCTGTAACACTTGGTAGTAGCGCGTTACGTGCAGCGTAGTTAAATACAACACGGTTTTGGCTTAGACCCTTACCTTTTGCCATCGTGATGTAGTCTTCAGCAAGAAGGTTGATCATGTTGTTACGCATATTTACTAGGAAGCCACCAATCTGAACAATCGTTGCACAGAACAATGGAAGAACCGCGTGATAACCAACGTCCTTTATGAATTCCCAACTTGTCCAGTCAGGAATGGTACCCGGTGTGTAAGCGTAACCAGATGGGAACCATTTAAGACCGATTGCAAAAATAAACAGCGCTAGCATCGCGATAACCATTTGCGGGATTGCTTGGATAATCAGCGTTCCAGGCGTTACAAATGCATCGTATTTGCTACCACGTTTCCATGCTGCAAAGATACCCAGTACAGATGCAATAGAGAATGAAAGCACAACTGCCGTACCAGCTAGGAATAGTGACCAACCAAATGCACTGCCTAGTAGAGAGTTAACTGAAAGCGGGTAGAACTGGATAGAAGTACCTAGCTCCCAGCTTAGAATGTTTTTAATGTACGACAGGTATTGAACATAAATTGGACCATCTACGAAACCTAACAGCTCTTTCATTGCTGCGATTCGCTCTGGTGTTACCTGTACTGATGCGTTAGCAAACATCATGGTAACTGGGTCACCAGGCATTGCTCGCGGAATAATGAAGTTTAACGTCGCTGCAACCAAGAGCGCGACAAGATAGAACGACAAACGTCTTAAAAAATAACCCATAACTCACACCTTACTCACCCAGATTTTTTCCCTGTTTCTGGTTTCAGGTCGCTCCTAGCGAAATTTAGAGCGAAAAATCCCCTGACGACGAGCGCCATATGTTGGTTTGGTCACAAGGGGATTTTTATAGGCGGCACACGGGATGTGTGCCGCTAGAAATGAACTTCTACTTATTTAACTGGTTTTAGATCCAATACGTGAAGTAGACGCTCTGGGATACCAGCCCAAATGTTTGGACGGCCCTTAGGATTTTCTTCGTTCCACCAACCAGTGAAGCGAGTTGTGTTGTATTGGTACATGTAAGCACCAGACAATACAGGAATAGTCACTTGGTCTTGAGCGATGATTTGCTGGATACCGTGAGCGATTTCTAGCTGTTCTTGCTTATCAGCTGTTTTGTAGAAGCTGTTAAGTAGGCCATCTAGCTTATCGTTCTTGTAGAAGTGCATCGCGAAACGAGGCATACCGTCGCCAGACTGAAGTGCTGAGTTGTAAGCACTGTTCCAGTAAGTGTATGGGTCTGCACCGTGGAAGTAGTTGGTGTACGCAACATCGTAAGTACCTTCAAGCATTGCTTGGTTGTACACAGAGAAATCTGGTGTACGAGCACGTGCTTTGATACCTACTTCTGCAAGTTGCTCAACGGCAAGCTGTACAGTGTTGTTGAAGTCAGTCCAACCGTTTGGAGATTGGATTAGAAGCTCGAAAGACTTACCTGATGGAGTGTCAACAAAACCATCTTTGTTTACGTCTTTGAAGCCAGCTTTAGCTAGAAGCTTCTTAGCGCCTTCAGCGTTGTATGAGTTGTAAGCTTTGAACTTGTCATGAGTCTTTTCGTCAGACCAAGCTTCGAATGCGTAGCCAAGGCCAGATGCGAAGTCGTTCACAGTACCGCCGCCGTAGAAAGCGATATCAATGATAGTTTGACGGTCAAGAGCCATAGAGAATGCACGACGGAAGTCAACGTTAGTTAGTGCTTCGTTTTTCGCTGCATCTGGGTTCTTGAAGTTTACAACGAATGCCTGTGTACCTGCTGGCGGGTACCAGTAGTGGTGTTTAGGGCTCGCTGCTGCGTAAGTACGGTCGATATCTGGAACGAATGAAGAAGTCCAGTCCATCTCACCGTTTACAACTTTACCTAGGAATTGGTCGTTGTTTGCGATTTGTGGAACACGTAGACAGTCAACGTCTAGGTTCGCTGCATCCCAGTAGTTCGGGTTTTCACACTGGATGTACAGTTGAGGAGTGAAAGTGTCGATCACTGTGAATGGGCCAGAACCTACTGGATTTTCGTTAGTGAATGTTGATGGATCTTTCACTTTGCTCCATACGTGCTTAGGTACAACTGGTACTTTAGCAATTTCGTAAGGAACGTTTGAGTTTGCTTCGCTTAGACGGAACTTAACTTTGTAATCGTTAACTTTTTCTACGCCAGTTACCCAAGAGTTGATACCAGATTGGTCTAGCTCTGGCTTCTCTTTAACTAGGTTGAAAGAGTAAACAACGTCATCAGCGGTAAACGCTTCGCCGTCAGACCATTTTACGCCTTTACGGATATCGAAAGTTACGCTCATTAGGTCGTCAGACATTTGGAAGTTTTCTGCTAGACGGAATACCGGTGTGTTACCGTGCATTTCGTTGAAAACAACTAGAGGCTCGTAAATAAAGTCAGTAGTTGTGTGCAGGTTAGTTGCACCCAAGAAAGGGTTAAAGTTACGAACAAAAGTTGTAAACTCTTTAGGGTGGATAGTCAGTTCACTGCGCTCAGCGGCTGTAGCTACTGATGCAAAACCTGTAGTAGCCGTTGCAATAATTGCTGTTGCTAGTGCTGTTTTTTTAATATTGGCAAGCATAGCTGTTCCTTACTATTTGCTTTCATTTCACTAATGGAATTGAATGTCATCAATTGATAAACACTCTCCAAGGCCCACCTCTTCACTACACTTCAAATTGTGTCGCTCTAAGAGTGGCCTGTAGGCCTTAGGCAGGACTAAGAAAACACCTTATCCACAAAATAATCAAACTCGATTCCCGTTAAAAACGTTAAAAACTAAGTCAACTACGTTACAAACGTCATTTTGTTCGTTTTTAAGTCTCTGTAGGCTAAAAAACAAACGTTGATATGTGTCGCAGTTTATATCCGCAAAAATACTGAGTGTTAGTAGTTGCTTACGTCATGGGCCTTTTATTGTATGTTTATTTTGTGTTCTCTTTGCTTTGGCGATCTGGCTCACACACGAAAATTTTGTTAATTAACTAGGTGAAATTTAATCTGCCGTTCTGTTGTGATTGACTTCGCAATCTCCGTTAATTGTTGGTCAATTTTCCCTTTAAAAGTAAAAAATAGCCCATTTCGGCGATGAAATTTGGCGGCTGATTATGCTTTTTTTATAGGGGAAAGGAAGTGTTTTTTCTGCGTATTTGTTCGAAATGACACGATGCTATTTGCCGTCGCTCAACCTAGAAAAAACTTGGTTTAATCGTCTTTTAAAAATGATTCTGATATGTTGCTTCCAAGTCTTATAGGAAGGACTGAGGTGGGAAAGTGGTTCATTATTGAGTGGTGAATGAGGTGAGTACATTTGAGCATTGCTGTGGAAGCTAGGGTGGCTGCTTTTACTATCAAAAAAAGCCCTGCGCGAGGCAGGGCTTGAATTAAAATAGGCATGCTTAGCTCGTGAGGAGCCTTTGCAGTTTGTCCCGCTGTGCTTCGATGTAAGCACGTTCTGGGCTTTGTTCTTTACAGTGCTCAAGAATAAACTCTATCGAGTTTAAAACGGTTCTCCAGCGTGGTGTTTTTGGCAAAGTTTCGATGCGCATGTATTTATCAAGTGTTCGAGTCTGTAATGTACTGCGGTCTAGGTAAACACGCCAAAAGCCGCTTTGCTCAGCGAAAGCAAACTTGGTTTCTCCTGTAACGGACTCCCAGTATTCTAAAGCATGTGTCATCGCATCAACCAGTACTTCACGCATCAACTCTTGTTTATCTTTCTTATTGCCTAATGCTTTGTCGGCAAGACGAGTAAACTCTCCGCCCAGCTCTTTCAGTTTTTGTAGTTGATCTTTGTCTCCATCGAACGCATAGCATGAAAGAACTTCTACTGCGGTTTCCAGATTATGAATACGTGCTGCGTTTGCTCCACCACCAACGTTAAAGATGTACATAACGTCTAAACCAGAGCCTTCTGGCAGTTTGAGAATGTCTGCTTCAATGTTTTGACGAATATCTTCGATGTAGATATCAATCTTGCCACAGTAGTGTGGTTGCTTGACGGTTAAGAATTTTGGCGCAATGAGTTCATCAGCTGATGAGCGTTTTAACTGTTCTAGGCTGCGTTTGAAGAGTTTACAAGCCGCCTCGTTGGCAAAGCGAATTCGTTGGTCTTCTCGCAAACAGATGATGGCCTCTGGAGCAGATTCAAGTTGCTCTAACAAACGTCCTTGTGTTTCAAGTAAACTGGCTTCGACTTCTGCGCGTTGACGCAGCTCAGATTCAAGCAACTTGTTTTCCATGTGACGCATTTCGGCTTTGCTTGCTGTCAAATGCGCTTGGATTCGAGCGGCTAGTTCTTGTTTATTAAATGGTTTGGACAAGTAATCATTTGCACCAGCCTCGAAGCCTCTTACACGATCTTCTGTCTGGCTTAATGCCGTTAACATTATGATCGGCAGTTCTGCGTGGTCGTAAGTGTTACGTAACTCGCTACATACTTGGTAGCCACTCATGCCTGGCATCATGATATCCAATAGTAACAGCTCTGGTTTCTCTTGTTCAATTAACGCTAGCGTATCAGGGCCATCTGAAATCGTACGCACTCGATAGCCTTCCAATCGTAAGAAGCTCTCTAAAACGCGTAAGTTTACTGGTTCATCATCTGCGACGTAGAGTAGTGGACCATCCGGATTTTCTGGCAGAGATAAGTCGTCGGTGTTTTCCAAATTTGCTTCAGGGATTTGGAAGTGACCACGAGCCGCTAGAGTTTGTGTTGCTTTTATTTCCTCTTCTGTTGCAAGAGGTAAAGTGAAGCTAAAGGTTGTTCCTACCATTGGTTGACTACTTACATACAGTGAGCCGCCCATCAACTCGATAAGCTGACGGCTAATGGATAGGCCGAGTCCTGCACCCTGACGGTAACGACTTGCATCTTGGCCCGCCTGAATGAGCGGTTCAAAGATGTGCTCCAAATGTTCCGCTGGGATACCTTGTCCAGTATCAACGACTTGGACGCGCACTTGGTCGTCCACCACATTTGCGGAGATGACAATTTTACCTTCTGAGGTGTACTTAATTGCGTTACCAATCAAATTGTAAAGCACTTGCTCTATACGTTGTGGATCGGCAGAGACCGCTTTTAAATCCGCAGGGACTTGGTTAATGATGCGGATTGTTTTGTTACCTAATAGGTGGCCAGAAAGTTCCAGTACCAAACGTGTTGCACTTGCTAAGCTTACCGCTGATTTTTGGATATCCATGCTGCCATAGCGCATCTTATGATAATCCAATAAATCATCAACGAGATTTGCCAAGCGCTGACCACTCTTAATAATGATGTCTAGCTGGTATTTTTGGCTCGCAGGAATCGCACCGTTTGCGCCAGATACCAATGTCTCTGCAATCCCCACCATACCGTGTAGCGGTGTCCGCAATTCGTGAGACGTAGTTGCTAGGAATTCATCTTTGAGTTTGTCTGCTAATTGCAACTCCTCGTTTTGCTTTTGAATCAACTTAATGTTGCTCTCAAGCTCTTCGTTTTGTTGTTTAATCGTTTGAATCTTTTCTCGAATTGAGCGCTGCATACGTTCAAAGCTGATCGCAAGACGCCCGATCTCATCTTTTCGCTGAGTATTAAAGGTCGTCTCATCTAAGTCACCAGCAGACACTTTCTCTGCTGCCCAAGTAAGCTTGAGTAGCGGCGAAGTGATGAAATTAGATAAGTAATGTGAAGCGATAACGACTAATACAATTGCAATCAACATCGCAATCACAAACAGTTTCTCAAGCTGATGGATACGGGCAAACGCTTCTTTTTCAGGAAGCTGTACGACTAGCGCCCAAGTTAGACCACGAGTTTCAATGGGTGCAAACGCCGCGATCATCTCTTCACCTAAGCGGTTGCTGTAAGTGCCTACTTCGGTTTCGCCCGCGAGTGCTTTGTCGATAATTTCTAGGCTGTTTTGGATGTTGTCTTGCTTGGTGTTAATTGTGCGAGGTTTGTGATCACTGCCAACCAACAAAGTCTCAATAGAAGAATCACGGTTAATTTCTGCAATTAGCTTTGTAATGCCATTGTTTGGTAGTCGGAACATGGCATAGCTGTGCAGGTAACCTTGCTGAACAATCGGTGCACCTAGCCAGGCGACTTGCTTACCGTTTTCGATCTCAAAGTCAGAAAACACAACAGGTGTGTAATCTTCATTGACTTTACGACGCGCATTAACGTCCTCCGACAGACGTTTGAATGTTCTGCCCAAGGCGCTGTCTTTATAGCTGCCAGTCAGTAAGTTTGTGCCGTAATTGTCATCTTTATTGATCGAATAAGTCACGTTACCGTCAATGTCGACCAACAAGATGTCGTTGAAGTCAGAGCGCTTTAACAGTTCTAGATACGCCCAGTGGTAGCGTTTATGTAATAGGCGATAACGCTCACTACCAACATAGTTAGAGGACTCTGGCAAAATTGAAGTTTTTATCTGGTCGCCACTGCCTTGGATATAACGTTGCTGTGCGTTCTCTCTCGCTTCGTCAATATCATGCCCTAGGCGACTGAATGCATTGACTAAACCATAGAATCGACCACCACTGGCATACGCCAATTCTGAGCGAACAAAGCCCATGACCTCAGTTTCTTGAGCCGCAAAGTAGTCGATGATCTGTTGTTGCTTCGTGTCACGCACAGAAAGTAGGTGTGAGGTACTTTGTTCTTGAAGATCTTTACTGTGTGACTGCAGGAAGAAAATCGCAGTGATCGTCAAAGGCGTGATACTAAGAACCAAAAACGCGGTCATTAGCGTGCTTTGCAGGCGCTTAAATTTCTGCTTTTTGTAGAATTTAAACATGAATAAGATTACAACTCATAAAAGGGCAGCGACCAAATTACTAGGGCTTGCCAAGGTTCTCGTTAAAAACGGATAAGAAGTTAGATTCGATAGAATTAACAAAATTAACGAGTTTTTTTTCTTTGACAAGAAAGTTGATTGCAAAGCGTGGGGAGTGACGCAGTTTTTCGAAGAGTTGAATGAAATTTAAGTAAGAAGTGCGCAGGATTTCACCTGCGCAATAGAGAGGCTAAGGTTTTTTCGCGTAGTAAATCGAGAACTTATTGGTCTTATTTAGCGTCTCGCAATTATTGAATGTTTGCTCAATAATTGGAGGGTATTTCAAGAAGCTGTTTGCAACGATGATCATTTCACCATCTCGTGTCATGTAGCGTGGTGCTTGTCCAAGTAAGGTTTCGGCAGCGTTATAGTTGGTGTCTAAACCACTATGGAATGGTGGGTTACTAATGATGAAACGGTAGTCTTTAGCCGTGTCTGAGTAGATATCTGAGGCAAAAACACGACCTGATAACCCGTTCGCTTCGAGTGTTGCTTGGCTTGAAGTGATGGCATACGCGTTGATGTCACACATTTCAATCGCAATTTCTGGATTGGCTTTCGCCATAAATGCACCTAAAACACCTGCACCACAACCGAAGTCGAGCACTTTACCTGACAGGTTTGGCAACGTTTCTAAAAGTAATTGGCTACCCAAGTCAAATTCACCATGGCTGAATACACCTGGAAGGCTTTTTACTTCAACGGATTGTTCTCCAAGAGTAATGGTATAAGATTTAAACCATTCTGCTTGATCAAACGGCTTTGGCTCGCTCAAGCATGTTCCCCAGTAAAATGAACAACGACGAGCCGTGTCGTACTTCTTCACAGGGCCATAGCCTTTAAACATTTTCTCAATGCTTTTCACGCCGGAGCGATTTTCGCCGACGACTACGATCTCAGTGTTGATGCCTAGCTTCGCCATTAACATAGCGAGTAGGTACTCCGCCTCTGGCTTTGCCTTTGGCCAGTACAGTAACACCATGTCTGCCTGCGTATCGGCATCAAACTCTGAACCAAAATGGCTTTTGATTTTTTCAGAAGTACTGATTTGACGGTAATAGCTGTAGTTTGAAGTGAATACTTCAACAGACTCACAGTGATCCACCAGTTCCAGTGGAAATAAGTCTTCTACTTCACCAGCAACTAAAACGTGTTTTCCGTTAAAATACTCGAGTTGACGCTGAGCTATTTGGCTTGGAGCGATATAAGCAGACATAAATTTGGTTCATCAGAAATAATTAGGGCCAGATTTTCGCATAATCTGGCCCAAGCTTGAAGTGAATAAGCGGTTGTTAGCTATTGTCTTGTTGGTTGAGGAAGTCTTTAAACTCTTCTTCGTAGATATTGAATAGAACCATAGTCACGGCAAAGATCAGTGGACCGTAAATAAGGCCAATTAAACCAAATAGATGCAGACCACCCAGCAGCGAGAAGAAGATCATTAGCGTGTTCATGCCTGCGCTGCCTTGCATTAGCAATGGACGTAATAGGTTATCGATCGAACCAACGACAACGATACTCCACACCGTCAAGAAGATTGCCCAAGTGGTGTCACCAGTCAGGAACAAGTAGGCTGCTGCTGGAATCCAGATCAGTGCGGTACCGACCACTGGAATGAAAGAGGCGAAGCCCATCATGGTGCCCCAGAATAAGCCCGGGAAACCAGCAAGCCACATACCGATACCGCCAGCGAAACCTTGCGCTATTGCGGTTAAGAAGGAGCCCATAACTGCAGATTTCGATACTTGCTCAATTTCGGTCAGTATTTTGTCTTCTTGGCTACGAGAGAGCGGCAGAATATGGCGCATCGCCGAGATGATCTTGTCGTGGTCACGCAGTAGGAAGAACAAAACGAACAACATTAGGAAGAAATCCATTAGGAAGTTCGTTGCATCACCGAGGATTTTTGCGCTAATAGCTACAAGGTTTGAACCAAATGATGTGGCGAATTGACCAATCTTCTCTGCGATAGCTTGAGGCTCTATTTTATCGAAAGGTAAGTACTCATTAACCAGTGCTAAACCTTTGACTACCCAAGGGTGTTGGAAGATATCTTGGATTCCACCATTGGTCACCCACTTATAGGTGTTTTGAGAAAAGACGGAACCTTGCTGAACGATAGCAGCAAAGACAAACAACAATGGAATCACAATAATAAAGGTTAGAACCACGCAAGAGAGTAGCGAGACCAAGTTTTTATGGTTAGGCATTTTGCTCTCAAACCACTCATGTATTGGGAACATAAGTAGCGAGATGATAAAGGCCATTACGATTGAGTTTACATAGGGCTCAACCAATAAATAGCAGGCAAAAGCAGCGGCGAGTAGTGCAACAACTAACACTCGGTGACTCGACGTGATTTTTACATTGTTCGGCATGGGATTAATCCAACTTACGGATGATGTTACGGCTAGCGCTTTATACCACAGCGTCAAACCTTTATTACTTTGCACCGACGATTCTTTCAAGCTTATGACATAGCCGAATTGGGAAGGTGCAACGGACCTTGTTATAATGACCACAAATCAGGCAGTTATCAATCAAGAGATAGAAAAATGGGTTGTTGTAACGGTGACAAGAAGTGTCAGAGTGAAAAGAAAACTAAGCGTATTCCGTGGTTTGGTATCGTTCTTGGCGTGTTAGCTATCTTAGTGATTTTTAACTGGCAAGCGTAATGCAGGCAATAAAAAAGGACCGTGAAGGTCCTTTTTAGTATTGATGTTCTGGGGAGAAAAGCTTACTTCGCTTCTTCTGCCAGAATTGCAAAACAGCGATCTGCCGCTTCTAATGTTGCATCGATCTCTTTTGAGCCGTGTGCAAGAGAAGTGAAGCTTGCTTCGAATGCCGATGGCGCTAGGTATACGCCGTGTTTTAGCATTAGGTGGAAGAAACGTTTGAAGCGCTCAACATCGCACTTAGTCACGTCTTCGTAGCACGTTACGGTTTCTTGGTCAGTGAAGAAGAAGCCAAACATACCGCCCACTTGGTTTACTACCAATGGCACGCCGTGTTTGTCGGCAAGTTCTTTGAAGCCTTGTGCAAGTTGCTTAGTTTTTGCTGCTAGGCGCTTTTCGTTCCCTTCTTCTTTTAGAAGGTTCAAACATGCAAAGCCTGCTGCCATTGCAACTGGGTTACCAGAAAGCGTGCCCGCTTGGTAAACAGGGCCTGTTGGCGCTACGTATTGCATGACTTCTTTACGACCACCAAAAGCGCCCACTGGCATACCACCACCGATAACCTTACCTAGTGTCGTTAGGTCTGGTTTGATGTTGTAGTGTGCTTGCGCGCCACCAAGAGCAACACGGAAACCTGTCATTACTTCATCAAATATCAGTAGTGCGCCTTCTTGGTCACAGATTTCGCGTAGACCTTCATGGAAGCCTTCTACTGGTGGAATACAGTTCATGTTGCCCGCAACTGGCTCAACGATGATACAAGCGATTTCGCCTTTGTTTGCAGCGAACAGTTCACGTACTGAATCTAGATCGTTGAATGTTGCCGTTAACGTATGCTTAGCAAAGTCTGCAGGAACGCCAGGAGAGCTTGGTTGGCCTAGAGTTAGTGCGCCAGAGCCCGCTTTTACTAGCAAGCTGTCAGCGTGGCCGTGGTAACAACCTTCAAATTTCATGATCTTGTCACGGCCAGTGAAGCCACGAGCAAGACGGATAGCACTCATGGTTGCTTCTGTGCCAGAGCTCACCATGCGGATTTGTTCCATTGATGGCACGAGCTCAGACACAAGTTCAGCCATTGCGATTTCCATCTCAGTTGGCGCACCAAAACTTAGACCGCGTTGTGCTGCATCGATAACTGCTTGACGGATAACTGCGTGGTTATGACCTAGAATCATAGGACCCCAAGAGCCAACGTAATCAATGTACGCTTTACCATCGGCATCAAAAATCAGGGCACCGTCTGCTCGTTCGATAAATAGCGGAGAACCGCCAACGCCGTTGAATGCACGAACTGGTGAGTTCACACCGCCAGGAATGGTTTGCTGAGCCTTTTGATATAGCTCTGATGATTTGGTCATGGGGTTATCCTCTTTTGATTGCTCGGACCAAGTGGAGCGCATTGTACCTAGCTAATTTCAAGTTAGAAACGTTTTGGGTAATTTATGTGTAGTCTGGCGTTGTAATCTTACATATCAGCATCGGATATAAAGAATCGGCGGTGAATACTTGAACGAGTTGGTCAGGTATTGGATAATCGCTCTAATTAGCACAAATTTGACGTCTTGCTTCAGGCTTGACGCATTACACGAGTGAGAGAGGTCTTCGTGAGCGAAGTAAACGTACCATTGTCTTTTTCTGATGCCGCGGCATCTCGCGTTCAAACGTTGATTGCGGAAGAAGAAAACCCAGCGCTGAAATTACGCGTATACATTACTGGTGGCGGTTGTAGTGGTTTCCAGTACGGTTTCACATTTGATGAGAACGTAAATGAAGGCGACACAACAATCGTAAACAGCGGTGTAACACTGGTTGTAGACCCAATGAGCCTGCAATACCTAATCGGTGGCGTGGTTGATTACACAGAAGGTTTAGAAGGAGCTCGCTTCTTCGTCAATAACCCAAATGCGACGACAACTTGTGGTTGTGGTGCATCATTCAGTGTTTAATTAACACGACAACAGGCAGCCAATTGGCTGCCTGAGTTTTACGTAGCAGGAAGTCACGTAAACGCACTCCCAGTTCCAAAGAGAGCTGCGAGCTAAAAATAAAAAGGACTTTGTATGTCTGGATCTTCTTTTGGACGTCGTATTGTAGAGCGTCCATGGCTAGTCTCTCTAACGCTTGTGATCGCTTTAGCTGCTTGGCTCGCAATGGGTCAACTTAAAGCACAAGACGAAACGGCTTCTCTTTCAAACTCTCAATCTGAAGACACACCTGTTGCTAAGGTGATGTTCAACTCTTTTACCGCCCAACCAACCAGCAAAACCATTGAACTGTACGGTCGCACTGCACCAAATCGACAAGCTCGCCTAGGGGCTGAAGTCGCAGGTAAGATCATCAGTTTGAATGTGCAAAAAGGGCAAAGCGTGAAACAAGAGCAGGTGATTGCCAATATTGATGAACGTGACCTCGATATTCAGCTCAAACGCGCTAAAGCGATGCTGCGTGTTAAAGAAAAAGAGTTTAAAGCCGCAGAGTCTCTGAAAAATCGAGGCTTACAGGGTGAAGTTGCGTTTGCCACAGCACAAGCTGCCTTGGTTGATGCTCGAGCAAGCCTAAGTAACGTTGAAACTGCACTCAAAAACACCAAAGTAAGAGCGCCTTTCGATGGCATTCTTGACCATAGATTCGTTGAAGTTGGTGATTTTGTTGGTGTTGGCGATCCGATCGCCACCGTTATTGACCTTGAAAAGTTAGTCATCGAGGCGGATGTGAGCGAGCGTCACATTCAGTATTTAAAAGAAGGCCAAGTCGCTGACGTTCGCACGATCAACAACGTTCACCATCAAGGCACGATTCGTTATATCGGACGTGTGTCTTCGACTTCAACCAATACGTTCCCCATTGAGATCGAAATTGATAACCGTGAGAGTGTAATGCCGGCGGGGATCAGTGCCGAAGTCGTGTTGTCTTTGAGTGAAGTGTTGGCCGTAAAAGTGACCGCAGCGATGCTCGCGCTCGATGAAGAAGGCAACCTTGGCATCAAGACACTGAGTGATCAGCATGTCCACTTTGTTCCTATTCAACTTGTGAAAGCCGAAAAAGATGGCGTTTGGCTGTCTGGATTGGGCGACCAAGTTGATATCATTGTGCTCGGACAAGGTTTTGCGCGTGATGGTGATTTAGTGATGGCGACCAAGGTGGATGACGCCATCGAAGCCGCGAATCAGCAGTAAGGAGGCAATATGTTTGCTTTGATTGATGCTGCGTTATCGCGTGCACGTACCATGCTCACCTTATTGGTGATGATTTTGATTGCAGGTGTGATCACCTACATCACGATCCCCAAAGAGTCGAGTCCCGACATCACTATCCCAATCATTTATGTTTCTGTTGGGCATCAGGGGATTTCACCAACAGATGCAGAACGCTTATTGGTACGCCCAATAGAGCAAGAGTTGCGTTCGATTGAAGGCGTAAAAGAAATGACCGCTGTGGCTTCAGAAGGTCATGCCTCTGTGACGTTAGAGTTCAGTGTAGGCGTCGATCTTGCTGAAGCTATGGCCGATGTGCGTGATGCTGTCGATCTAGCTAAGCCGAAGTTGCCAGAAGACAGCGATGAACCGACCGTAAATGAAGTCACATTTGCCTCTGAAGAACCAGTACTTACGGTTGTGCTTTACGGGACTGTACCAGAACGCACTACCGTACAAATCGCTCGCGCATTGCGAGATAAGTTAGAAAGCTATCGTCAGGTGCTAGAAGTCGATATTGCGGGAGATCGGGAGGACATTGTAGAGATCGTCGTCGATCCATTGCTGATGGAAAGCTACGGTTTGGATCAAGCGGATATCTACAACTTGATCGCGTTAAACAACCGTGTCGTAGCAGCAGGTTTTGTCGATACGGGATATGGTCGTTTCTCAGTTAAAGTCCCTTCTGTTTTTGATTCTTTAAAAGACGTCTTAGAGTTGCCAATTAAAGTTAATGGCAAAGAGGTGATTACCTTTGGAGATGTGGCGACGGTGCGTAGGGCGTTTCGTGATCCTGAGAGTTTTGCTCGCTTAGATGGTAATCCTGCTGTTGTTCTCAACGTCAAAAAGCGCGCGGGTGAAAACATCATTGAGACAGTTGAGTTAGTCAAACAAGTAATGCTCGAGGCACAAAAGCGTTCAGAGTGGCCGAATAACCTACAAGTCAAATACACGTGGGATCAGTCTGATGACGTCAAACTGATGCTCAACGATCTGCAAAACAACATTCTCTCGGCAATCATTCTTGTGGTGATTGTTATCATTGCAATTCTTGGGGTTCGAACGGCGTTGCTTGTTGGGATCTCTATTCCGGGTTCTTTCCTGACGGGGTTATTAGTTCTGTCGGTATTTGGCTTAACGGTCAACATTGTTGTGTTGTTTGCTCTCATCATGGCAGTCGGCATGCTCGTTGATGGGGCAATTGTCGTGACAGAGTTTGCCGATAGGCGGATGCAAGAGGGTATACCACGTAAAGAAGCCTATCGTGATGCTGCAAAACGTATGGCATGGCCGATTACAGCTTCTACGGCCACCACTCTCGCCGCATTTGCTCCATTACTCTTTTGGCCAGATATTACTGGCGAGTTCATGAAGTATTTACCATTAACCTTAATTGCAACCTTGACTGCTTCTCTTGTAATGGCGTTGTTATTTGTGCCGGTTATAGGCGGAATCATCGGTAAGCCTCAAGCTGTTAACCAGAAAAGCCAGCAAGAGATGGTTGACTTGCACAACGGAGAGTTTGAGAAAGCGACGGGCATTACAGAGCTTTACTATCGTACGTTGTCGATTGCGATTAAGCACCCACTTAAAGTGTTACTTAGTGCGATATTGCTTGCGGGTGGAGTCGGTTTTACTTACAGCAAAGCTGGCTTAGGTGCGGAGTTTTTTCCAGAGGTAGATCCTGCATTCTTTACCGTCAAGGTGCGTTCTTACGGTGATTTATCGATCAACGAAAAAGACGTCGTGATGAAAGAGATCGAAAAAGTCATGCTAGGACACGATGAGTTTGAGAGTGTCTATACGCGTACCGGAACGGATTCAAATGATGGTGATGAGATTGGTCAGATTCAGATTACGCCTGTCGATTGGCAATATCGTCGCAAAGTGAAAGACATCATTGAAGAGCTCAAACAGACTACTAATCAATTCTCAGGTGTAGAGTTGGAGTACAAATTCCCCGATGCTGGTCCGCCAGTAGAGCATGATCTCGTCATTGAAATGTCGGCACAAAACTCAAGCATTGATCAGTTAGACAGTGCGGCCAAAATGGTTCGTTACTGGGCTGATCGCAATCCCGCTTTAACTAACTTGAGTGACACCACTAATAAAGAGGGGATTGATTGGCAGATTGATATCCGCAGAGACGATGCTTCTCGTTTTGCTGCTGATGCGACTTTGGTTGGTAATACTGTCCAGTTTGTGACTAACGGTTTGAAGATTGGTGATTATCTGCCCGATGATGCCGATGAAGAAGTCGATATCTTAGTGCGTTATCCGCAAGATAAGCGGGATATCGGGCGCTTTGATCAATTACGCGTAAAAACGGCGGCTGGCTTAGTTCCGATCACGAACTTTGCGCAGATTAAGCCGGACCATAAGCAAGATACGATTCGACGTGTTGATGGTCGACGCGTAGTGAACATCAAAGCAGACATGGTTGAAGGTTATAACCTTGCTCTTGAATTACCAAAGATAGCTGCAGAAGTAGAGCAGCTGGGCTTGCCTGCTGGTATTGAGTTTAAAATTCGCGGTCAAAACGAGGAGCAAGAAAACTCTTCTGCGTTTTTACAAAGTGCCTTTATGGTTGCACTTGGCGTTATGGCGTTGATTTTGATTACCCAGTTCAACAGCTTTTACCAAGCCTTTTTGATCCTTAGTGCCGTCCTGTTTTCTACGGTTGGAGTATTTGCCGGTTTGCTTATCTTCCAAAAACCGTTCGGTATTATCATGTCAGGTATTGGTGTTATTGCGTTAGCGGGTATTGTCGTCAACAACAACATCGTCTTGATCGATACCTACAACCAAATGCGTAAACGTGGTCTAGACAAGTCGGACGCGATATTACGGACTGGGGTTCAGCGCTTGCGCCCTGTCTTGCTTACCACAGTGACGACCATATTAGGCTTGTTGCCAATGGTGTTAGAAATGAACATCGATTTGGTGAATCAAAAAGTTGAATTTGGCGCACCAAGTACCCAATGGTGGTCTCAATTAGCAACCGCAGTTGCTGGTGGCTTGGCATTTGCGACCGTGCTGACTTTGGTTTTAACGCCTTGCCTGTTAATGCTTGGACGTGAGCATAATATTGATGATTCTCAAACAGAAACAAAAGAGGCAGCCTAGGCTGCCTCTTGGTGATTCAATTTTTACTCGCATCACTCAACATTATTTCATTGCGAGTAACTTACTGTAACGGTCAAGCTTCGCCATGCTGATTTTCGCGTTAGCCATAAAGGTTTGCTTTGCTTTCCCCGTCAAAGATTTCGATTGCGGCAATTTTACCGTCCTTGCGTTCTTGTGTACGCCGTTTACTAAGAACTCATAATGCAGGTGAGGTCCGGTTACTCGTCCAGTACCACCTAGAGTACCAATCGTTTGTCCTTGTTTAACACGTTGACCTGTCTTCACCATGCGTTTGGTTAAGTGTAAGTACTTAGTCACATAGGTATTGCTGTGTTTAATGAAGACGTAGTTACCATTGAATTTGTTGTAAGCCGACTTAAGCACTACGCCGTTACCCGCAGCCCAAATTGGAGTACCAACTGGTGCTGCATAGTCTGTACCACGGTGAGGGCGAACTTTCCCGGTTACTGGGTGAAGGCGACGAGGGTTGAAGTTTGAGGTTACACGGCGGAAATCCAGAGGCGCACGTAAGAAGGCCTTTTTCATTGCTCGACCATTTTCGTCGAAGTACTTACCACTCTTCTCATCTAAAATCGCGGTGAAGGTGTCACCTTGGTTTTTAAAGACTGCGGCGATGATCTTACCACGTCCAATAACTTCGCCCTCGACGACCTCTTCTTGATAAAGCACTCGGAAGGTGTCGTTTTTACGAATATCCAGCGCAAAGTCGATATCCCAACCAAAGATTCCCGCCAGCTCCATGATTTGATTTGCATTCAATCCCGATGAAATACCAGCATTCCAGAAGTTAGATTTAATCGTCGCTTCGGCGTAGTTGTATTGATAGTCGACTTCTTTTTTGTCGACTTCAGAGACGTATTTACTTCCCTGCAACTTGATACGGAAAGTTTCAAAAGCATTCAATGTACGTTTTAGCTGTATAAAATCGTTATTTTCATCAAAGCCAAATTGCAATCGGTCTCCGGGACGAAGCCGAGTAAGCTGCGCTTTGATCTCTTTATCTGAAGTGATGAGTTCGTGAAGAAGACGAGGGGAGAGCCCTACACGATTAAACAGAACGGCAGCGCTTTCGCCATTTTTGACTTTGTAGGTTTCCCAACGCAAAACAGAAGGAAGATTAGAAGAGGCGCTGCGCTCGGGAGATTCTACAGAAATTGGTACCGAATAGTGCTCACCAACTTTGAGTCGGCTTTGCTGCGGGTCGAGGTCTTGCGGATCAGGCAAAAAGAATAGTGCAAAGATGATGAGGGCACTAAAAAAGCCGATCAATACTTTGTGCAAGAGTGGGAGTCTGACAAAAATCGAATGCATAAGGTACTTGATTGCTAAATTAAACGTAAAAATTGACAACTACCTAGTCTAACGTGTTTCAAAATGCATCGCTATTCAAGTAAGATGTTCAGCTATTATATTTTTGCCAAATCTGTGGGAGTGAACAAGAATGGCGAGCATTGAAGCTGCATTAGCCGAGATTAAGCGCGGTGTTGAAGAGCTGATTCCAGAAGAAGAGCTGATCGCGAAACTAAAAGAAGGCCGTCCTCTACGTATTAAACTCGGTGCCGATCCAACAGCACCTGACATCCACCTAGGCCATACGGTTATTTTCAATAAGCTTCGCTTGTTCCAAGAGCTAGGTCATGAAGTGACGTTCCTAATCGGTGACTTCACTGCAATGGTTGGCGACCCAACAGGTAAGAACACAACGCGTCCTCCACTTAGCCGTGAAGACGTATTGCGCAATGCAGAGACATACAAAGAGCAAGTATTTAAGATTCTTGATCCGGCTAAGACTAAGATTCAGTTCAACTCTGAGTGGCTATCTGAGCTTGGTGCCGAGGGTATGATTCGTCTAGCGGCTAACCAAACGGTTGCACGTATGCTAGAACGTGACGATTTTAAAAAGCGTTACGCAGGTGGTCAGCCAATCGCTATTCATGAGTTTATGTACCCACTACTGCAAGGTTGGGACTCAGTAGCAATGGAAACAGACGTTGAGCTTGGTGGTACTGACCAGAAGTTCAACCTACTAATGGGGCGTGAACTGCAAAAATCTCACGGTCAAAAACCACAAGTGGTATTAATGATGCCATTGCTTGTTGGTCTAGACGGTGAGAAGAAGATGTCTAAATCTTCTGGTAACTACATTGGTATTAGCGAAGCGCCAAGCGAAATGTTTGGTAAGATCATGTCTATCTCTGACGATCTAATGTGGAGCTACTACGAGCTACTGTCTTTCCGTCCATTGGAAGAAATTGCACAGTTCAAAGCTGACGTGGAAGCAGGTAAGAACCCTCGTGATATCAAAGTACTGCTAGCGAAAGAAATCATTGCTCGTTTCCATAGTGAAGCGGATGCTGATGCGGCAGAGCAAGAATTCGTGAACCGTTTTGCTAAGAACCAAATTCCAGATGAAATGCCTGAGTTTGATTTTGAAGCGGGCACACCAGTAGCAAACCTACTGAAAGAAGCAGGTCTATGTGCTTCAACTTCTGAAGCAATGCGCATGGTTAAACAAGGCGCAGCTAAGATTGAAGGCGAGAAAGTTGCTGATGCGAAGTTTGCGCCAGAATCTGGAACTTACGTATTCCAAGTTGGCAAACGCAAATTTGCACGTATTACTATTAAGTAATCAATAACTGCCCAAAATGAAAGCGCCTAATCGGCGCTTTTTTTGTATTAAAATTTAGTGAAATCGTATGACATTGACTGTAAAAATAGATGAACTTTGTTACTATACGCGCGCTGCAAAATGAGCAGTTTTATCGGAGATTTACATGAACAATACCGACCATCCTCCCAGTTGCTGGGTGAGTAAGATTAAGGGAGCGAAATAACCCGCTTCGGTATTGGCGATCTCCGCCTTACCTGAGTGGTAAGGCATCTTTTCTATTTTTCCTTCTTGTTATTTCCTTCAACTGATTCTGAACAGACAGTGCAATTGCATTGATGTCTTCACGCATCTTGATTTTGTTATATAGAAAGCAAGCGCGCGAACAACCTTTTGCGTGCGTTGTCGATGGTCGTTACCAATGCCAATCGGGAGATTCGCCATGACGGTAATGAACAACACTTTTATTGAAACAACACCAAACTTCTCAGAGGTTGAAATTGGTGCCGCTCGTAATGCATTTCTGCAATATGAGCAGGAGCAACAGCTACACTTATTGACCGTAATGCCTATCGACGAAGCCGTCGGTATTTTACAGCACTGCTCGGTTGGTTATGTGAACAGCCTAATTGCTCAACTAGAACAAGCAGGGTATGACAAACGAGCGAGACATTATGCGCACCAGCTAGGGCTGCATATGTCAGAGGTTGATACTCCGGACGGTTATTTATCGACGAGTGTTATCGAGCATGTGAAGCAGCGTATTGGCTGGATCATTGCCCTTGCATTACTTGGTATTGTCTCTGGACTTATCATCGCTCAATACGAGGACACACTAAGCCAATTGGTTTTGCTGGCTGTATACATGCCTGTGATTGCTGCTGCTGGTGGTAATACAGGAACGCAGGCGGCTACGTTAGTTATCCGAGCTCTTGCAACTGGGGAGCTTAAGAAGCGTCAATGGCTTGCAGTGCTTTGGAAAGAAAGCCGCGTCGCTTTATGTATCGCGTTTACGATTTCTATCGTGATGATTGGCAGAATTATGCTGTTTAGCGGTAATCAATCAACGGGCGGTTTTGAGCTTGAAACCATCGCATTTGCTATTGCAGTCGCTCTGTTTATTCAGGTGACTATTTCGACGACATTAGGTGGGCTACTGCCTATTATTGCTCGAGCATTTAAACTGGACCCTGCCGTTTTGGTGAGCCCAGTTTTAGCATCAATTGTTGATATCTCAGGTATGTGGATTTATTTTACCGTTGTTAACTACTTCTTAGGTATTGCCTGACTGAAGCTGATAATGTCTTGATAGAAGAGTTTTTCAAAACGCGTAATAGGGGCGACGACAGGTTTGTTATCGTCCCTTTTTTCTGGGAAATAATCCGATACAAACTGAACAAACACAGTGTTTGGTTTACCATTCTTATCTAACCCATACCCTGCCATATTGTAAGTCCCGTATAACGAGCCACTCTTTGCTATCAACTGCCCTTTGATCGGTGCCTTACGCATACTTTTTCGGTACTGCAAAGTCCCAGATTCACCTGACTTTGGCATAATGGCGATTAGGTTGAGTTTCTTCTCATGCTGCCAAATGTAACGCAGGACTGCCGCCATAGAGGTCGCTGAGATTCGGTTGTTACGTGATAAGCCAGAGCCATCTTCTAGTCTTGCATTACGGATATCGACCCCAGTATTGGCAAAAATAATTTGCTTGATCGCTTCTGTACCATTGGCGAAGCTTCCCGCCTGGACAAAAAACTTCGCGCCCAATGTTTTGGTCAGTGTATCGGCAATAAGGTTATCAGAGCGTTTGAGCATTTGATCCAACAATTGAGGTAAAGGCTTCGATTTATGTATCGCGAGCAATTTACGCTGCTTTTCTGGAGGCGTGCCGATACGGATATTGCCTTTCAAGCTGATTCCAACTTGTTTAAGCAACTTCTCTAATTTTTTGCTGGTGTAACTTTCTGGGTCTTGTACGGCAAATTTAAGAGGTAACGGTTTGTCCCCTCGGTCAACGAGGCAGCCGTTAAGTTCATAATGGTTGTCGGGCTTGGCAATTAGGTCTAAATCGCAATGACGGCTCTTTTGAACGCTTCTAGACACGGTTTTTACACTAGTGCTGACATTAATTGGTTGATGCTCAGGAACATAAACCCGCGTTGAACCGTTTTTCTTGGTGTAGATGGAAGCTTGAACACAGTTGTCATTTAGAGTGATCGCCGATGCTGGCGCACTATAACAAACCCCTAGAATGTCCCACGGCCAACCGACCGCGCGGTTGTATCCAGTAAAGGCACTATTATCGAGCCATAGGTCGCCTTTGATTTGCATTAAACCGTTTTTCTTTGCGCGAGTCAGTAGATTTTTGAGATCGCCAGTCAACAACGTTGGATCACCAGAAAAATGAATGACGGCGTCCGAGCTAGAGCTTTCTAGGGTAGTGCAAAAAGCAAAGTTGTTTCCCAGTTCAAGTTTCGCAGCCAAAGCGGTGACGACTTTTAGCGTGCTAGCTGGCGGGAAATATTGGTCGGTTGGATTAATACCGGTTAGCTCACTTTGGTCGTTGAGTTTTTCAGCAATCAAGCTGACACGGGAGCCTTCTGGCAAAACCTCTTGATGAGGATAAGCCATAGATGTGAGTGGGGCGAGACTAGAAAAAAGTAATAAAGACCAAGGTAAGCGCATAGTGACAGTTCGTGAGGTTAGTTATGCAATTGAGTATATACCGAAAAATCGCAGAATTCTGGATATAAAAAATGCCCGCATAGTGCGAGCATTTTATCTTCAAGTCTTAAGACTGAATTAGAAGTCGTAACGTAGGCCTAGAGCTAGCTCGTCTTCTGCGTCAGCTTTAGTCGCTTTGTGGTTAGCGAATTCAGTTGAACCCATTTTATCGCCAGCATCAATTAGGTTGAAGTTGTACGATACGTAACCACGGAAGTTAGGCTTGAAGTAGTAAGACGCGTCGATAGCGAAGTTGTTCGCTGAAGTATCGCCGTTTGTCTCTGCGTTGTTGTACGTAGAAGTGAACACAGTTTGACCTAGAGTGTAAGCACCCGCTAGTTCGTAACCTGTGTAGTCTACAGTGTTTTTGAAGTCAGCTTCTTTTTCGCCGTCAGTGAATACACCAGCGAAGTATAGGTCGCTCATAGTGTAAGAAGCAGCAAGCATGTATTCGTTAGCGTCAGCTTGATCTGCGTAACCAGCACCTAGGTCAAGACCAGTGTCACCTAGAGTGTAGATTGCAGATAGAGAGTAGCCATCTTCGCCGTTGTCTTTGTATGCGCCGTTTTCTTCTACACGGTCAGCAAAACGGTAGCTAGCTTTAACTGCTAGGTTTTCGAATTGGCCTTTGTAAGAGAACATGTTGTCTGAACGGTCAGCCGCAGCTAGTTTGTCAGCAGCTGTGTTACCAGCGTAAGCCATGATATCTGTGAAGTCAGTGATAACGCCTAGCGCACCGTCGTTTTTACCGTAAGTAACTTCACCGAAAGCACCGCCTAGACCAGCGTATGCGTAACGAGTGTCTAGATTGCTGTTGCCGTCTACGCCGCCTTCTTCAGCTGTAGTGAACTCACCTTCCCAGAAACCAACACCGTATAGGTTGTCGTTGATTGCTTGAGTACCAAGGAAGTTTAGACGGATGCGAGAGTTATCCGCTACGTCGCCATCTTTCATAGATAGACGTGCTTCAGCACGGCCGCCCATTTCTAGAGAAGTGCCGTCTTGGTTGTAAAGTTCAGCTGCGTTAACGCCAGTTGCCATAGCTGCTGCAGATACAGAAAGAGCAATTAGAGTCTTTTTCATCTTATTTGTCCTAGTTAGCTGTCCATAATCATTGTTTTATGGGGGAGAGGTTATCTCTCACAAGCTGTTGTTGTGCGTATAGTTTCACTCGTGAGAATCGCCCACATTCGAAAAAGCTATGACGTAACAGCTTGCCGGACATGTTTTACTGCTAAAGTTTCCTTATGAGTTAGTAAAATGATATAAATCCAACTAATGAACAGTGTTCAATTGTTTGGGTTTTTAGTGTAAGTTATTGTATTTAAATGGTTAGGTTGGGGCTGACATTGGTCTGACATTGATTTGTTTTTATCTTTTTTGATGTTTTTAGTGTAATGAACAGTGTTGTTTTCCAATAAACTGCGATGATGGTTAAATCTAAAAACAATTCATGACGAGGTATTTCTTTCGCTGTCACGCTGTGAAATCGAATTAGGGTGATTTCATATCGGAGTTTGTTTAAACTAACTGAAACAAATCTTCGAACGCACTACCTAGCCATTTGGTTGGGTGGGCTTTTTTTGTCCAAAGACACCTTTGGCCTTGAGGTTATATAATGGAAAAAGTTCCAATGACAATGCGTGGCGAACAATTGCTACGCACAGAACTCGATCGTCTACTAAAGCTTCGCCCACAGATTTCAGAAGCAATCGCAGAAGCACGCGAACTTGGTGACTTGAAGGAAAATGCAGAATACCACGCGGCTCGAGAAGAGCAGGGTATCTGTGAAGCACAAATCCGTGACATCGAATACAAACTGTCTGTGGCTCAGGTTATCGACGTAACCAAGATGGACAACACAGGCAAAGTGATTTTTGGTTCAACAGTGACTTTGATCGATTGCGATACAGAAGAAGAAAAAACTTACCAAATTGTTGGTGATGACGAAGCTGATATTAAATCGGGTCGAATCTCTGTTAGTTCTCCAATTGCTCGTGGTTTGATTGGTAAGATGGAAGGCGACGAAGTCGTTATTCAAACCCCAGGTGGTGCGAAAGACTTCGAAATCGATAGCGTAGAATACGTGTAATCACTCGATATGTCTTATCGTTAGATGCAAAAAAGGTCGCCATTGGCGACCTTTTCTTCTTCCATAGGGTAAGTTGAGATTACTTACGAGGAATTTCGATTTTACGCTCTTCAGATTGGCGGTATAGCACAAGTACTTTACCAATAGTCTGAACTTTTTCAGCGCCCGTCTCACGTACGATAGCGTCGATGATTAGCTGTTTTGTCTCACGGTCTTCTGATGCAACTTTCACTTTGATCAGTTCGTGATGGTTTAGAGCGATTTCAATTTCTGCTAGCACGGCTTCTGTAAGTCCATTTGCGCCCATTAGCACAACAGGTTTTAAACTGTGAGCCAGGCCTTTAAGGTGCTGCTTTTGTTTGGTGCTTAGGTTCATTACGCGGCCAATTTTCTTTAAAATAAGGGTTGAAAAAAGCTATTTTAACGCCATCTATTGCTGAAGACTATAATTTATTGAGCAATAGGTTGAGCCTATTAGAACAATAGCTCCTATTTACGCCTTGTTGGGATTAAAATGAGTAAACAAAAACATTCGGCTAGTTCTGGTCGTTGGTTGAAAGAACACTTTGATGATAAATACGCTAACGAAGCTCGTAAAAAAGGCTATCGTTCTCGTGCTTACTTCAAAATTGATGAGATCCAAACGAAAGATAAATTGTTGAAACCTGGTATGACTGTCGTCGATTTAGGCGCGGCTCCGGGGGGCTGGTCTCAATATGCTGCTAAGATATTAGGTGACGAAGGACAAATCATTGCGTGTGACTTATTACCAATGGATCCAATCGCTGGTGTAAGCTTCTTACAAGGTGACTTTCGTGACGATGCGGTATTAGAAGCGTTGTTGGAAAGAATCCAACCTTCGATGGTAGACGTAGTAATGTCTGATATGGCGCCTAATATTGCAGGCAACAACTCAGTAGATCAGCCGCGAGCTATGTATTTAGTTGAATTGGCTTTAGATATGTGTCGACAAGTTCTAGCACCTAATGGTAGCTTTGTCGTAAAGGTTTTCCAGGGTGAAGGCTTCGACGAGTACGTTAAAGAAGTCCGAAACATGTTTAAAGCCGTAAAAATCAGAAAACCAGACTCATCGCGAGCTCGCTCACGAGAAGTCTTCGTTGTAGCCACTGGTTACAAAGGTTAACTATTTCGCTCGTTTAGAGCATGGTTAACACTATAGCTACAGCTAATAAACTGTAGTACCCTACCTTTAATTACAATTAGTTATCGAGAGGCTGACACCTTGAGTGACATGGCAAAAAATTTAATTCTGTGGCTTGTTATCGCTGTCGTGTTGATGTCGGTATTCCAGAGCTTTGGCCCTGGAGAGAGCAACGGCAGAACCGTGGACTACACCACGTTTGTACAGGAAGTTGGCCAAGGCCAGATTCAAGAAGCAACTTTTAAAGACGGTGAGATTAGTTTCGTTCGTCGTGGCGGTGGTGCCAAAATGGTCACCTACATGCCAGTGTATGATCAGAAGCTTCTAGATGACCTAATCAACCAAAATGTGAAAGTACAAGGTACGCCTCCTGAAGAGCAGAGCTTACTTGGTACTATCTTTATTTCTTGGTTCCCAATGATCTTACTGATTGGTGTGTGGATTTTCTTCATGCGTCAAATGCAAGGCGGCGGCGGTAAAGGCGCAATGTCCTTCGGTAAGAGTAAAGCTCGTATGATGAGCGAAGAACAAATCAAGACAACTTTTGCTGACGTCGCAGGCTGTGATGAAGCAAAAGAAGATGTTAAAGAACTGGTGGACTATCTGCGTGACCCAAGCCGTTTCCAGAAGCTGGGCGGTAAGATTCCAACGGGTGTTCTAATGGTTGGTCCTCCGGGTACTGGTAAAACGCTACTAGCGAAGGCCATTGCAGGTGAGGCAAAAGTACCATTCTTTACTATCTCAGGTTCTGACTTCGTAGAAATGTTTGTTGGTGTTGGTGCATCTCGTGTGCGTGACATGTTCGAACAAGCTAAGAAAGCGGCACCTTGTATCATCTTTATTGATGAGATCGATGCGGTAGGTCGTCAGCGTGGTGCTGGTGTTGGTGGTGGTCACGATGAACGTGAGCAAACACTTAACCAAATGCTAGTAGAAATGGATGGTTTCGAAGGTAACGAAGGTATCATCGTTATCGCTGCGACTAACCGTCCAGATGTATTGGACCCAGCGTTGCTACGTCCAGGCCGTTTTGACCGTCAAGTTGTGGTTGGTCTACCTGATGTACGTGGTCGTGAACAGATCCTTAAAGTACATATGCGTAAAGTACCTCTTGCTGGCGATGTAGAGCCTTCTCTCATTGCACGTGGTACGCCTGGTTTCTCTGGTGCTGATCTTGCTAACTTGGTCAACGAAGCTGCACTGTTTGCTGCTCGTGGCAACAAACGCAATGTATCTATGGTTGAGTTTGAACTAGCAAAAGACAAAATCATGATGGGTGCAGAGCGCCGTTCAATGGTGATGTCTGAAGAGACAAAAGAGTCTACGGCTTACCACGAAGCTGGTCACGCTATTGTTGGTCGTCTCGTGCCTGAACATGATCCAGTGTATAAAGTATCTATCATTCCACGCGGACGTGCGCTTGGTGTGACAATGTACTTACCAGAGCAAGACCGCGTAAGCATGAACCGTCAACATCTTGAGTCGATGATTTCTAGTTTGTATGGTGGTCGACTGGCTGAAGAGCTTATTTACGGCAAAGAGAAAGTATCAACTGGTGCATCCAACGATATTGAACGTGCAACAGATATCGCTCGTAAGATGGTGACACAGTGGGGCTTCTCTGAAAAATTAGGTCCGCTTCTTTATGCAGAAGACGAAGGTGAAGTATTCCTTGGCCGTAGTGTGACGCAGACTAAACACATGTCTGATGATACAGCGAAGCTTATCGATGACGAAGTCCGTAAGATCATCGACCGCAACTACGATCGTGCGAAGCAAATTTTGGAAGATAACATGGACATCATGCATGCGATGAAAGACGCGCTAATGAAGTATGAAACCATTGATGCTGGCCAAATTGACGACCTGATGGAACGTAAAGAAGATATTCGTGAGCCTGCTGGTTGGGGGGATAAACCTACTAATAAACCAGAAGACGACGATAAGCCTCAAGCGAAGCCTGAAGTAAAAGCGGAAGAGAAGTCTGTTGAGCCTACTAAACCAGTAGAGCAATCAACGACTCAAGAAGCGACTTCAAGCGAAGTGCCAGAAAAGAAAGACTCTGAATAAAGAGTAGTCTTTGATAATAAACCCCGAGTTAAGCTCGGGGTTTTTGTTTATGTTGTAATTATTAAAGCTATGATCATTAAAGCAAATAATAAATCCCTCAACCTATCCCATCCTCACGTGATGGCTATTCTCAATGTCACGCCGGATTCATTCTCTGATGGTGGCAAGTTTAATAATCTTGATTCTGCTTTGATCCAAGCTGAGAAAATGATTAAGGCTGGAGTGAGCATTATTGACATCGGTGGCGAATCAACACGTCCCGGAGCGCCAGACGTTACATTAGAAGAAGAGTTGCAACGTGTTATTCCTGTGATCAAAGCTATCCGTGAAAAGCACGATGTTTGGATTTCTGTTGATACCAGTAAAGCTGAAGTGATGCGTCAAGCTTATGAGGCGGGAGCCGATCTCATCAACGATGTTCGCGCGCTTCAAGAACCGGGGGCTCTGGAAGTGGCGGCACAAGCAAACCTACCAATTTGCTTAATGCACATGAAAGGTCAACCTAGAACGATGCAGGCAAATCCACAGTATGATGATCTGATGGAAGATGTCTCAGAATTTCTCAAAGAACGCATTGCTGCTTGTGAAGCGGTGGGTATTGATAAGTCTCAACTTATCCTAGACCCAGGTTTTGGCTTTGGCAAAACCATTGAACACAATTATCATATGCTCGCTCATCTCGATAAGTTCCATGAATTCGGTTTACCAATACTTGCTGGCATATCGCGTAAGTCAATGATCTTCAAACTGTTGGATAAACCCGCAGCGGAATGTACTAATGCAAGCGTGGTCTGTGCGACTATCGCTGCAATGAAAGGTGCGCAGATCATTCGAGTTCATGACTTTGAAGAAACCATTGAAGCAATGAAAATTGTCGAGATGACGAAAAATAATATCTAAAAGAATTAAGGAAAGTTTTATGTCTGACAAAAGACGTTACTTTGGTACCGACGGTGTGCGCGGGAAAGTAGGACAATACCCAATTACCCCTGATTTCGTACTTAAGCTTGGCTGGGCTGCTGGTCGTGTACTAGCAAAACAAGGTACTAAGAAAGTGATCATCGGTAAAGATACGCGTATTTCTGGTTATATGCTTGAATCTGCACTGGAAGCCGGCCTTGCTGCTGCGGGGTTAAAAGCGACCTTTACTGGTCCGATGCCAACACCGGCGGTGGCATACCTAACGCAAACCTTCCGCGCGGAAGCGGGGATTGTTATTTCTGCTTCACACAACCCTTATTACGACAACGGTATCAAGTTCTTCTCGTCTGAAGGTACTAAATTACCAGATGATATCGAGCTTGCTATTGAAGCTGAGTTAGATAAAGACATCGAGTGTGTCGAGTCTGCTGAGCTAGGTAAAGCGACACGTCTAAATGATGCTGCTGGTCGTTACATTGAATTTTGTAAGAGCACATTCCCATCGGAGCTTAGCCTAGCAAGTCTTAAGATTGTCGTTGACTGTGCACACGGTGCGACTTACCACATCGCTCCTAACGTATTTAAAGAGTTAGGTGCAGAAGTGATCGCAATGGGTGTAGAGCCAAACGGCACTAACATCAACGCTGAAGTTGGCGCGACTGACGTTCGTGCTTTACAAAAGCGCGTTGTAGAAGAGCAAGCTCATCTCGGCTTGGCGTTCGATGGTGACGGTGACCGTATTATCATGGTTGACCATTTAGGCAACAAGATTGACGGTGACCAAATCGCTTACATCATCGCACGTGATGCTCTGCGTCGTGGTGAGCTAAAAGGTGGTGTCGTTGGTACGCTAATGACAAACCTAGGCATGGAAAATGGTTTGAAACAATTAGGCATTCCATTTGTGCGTGCAGCAGTGGGTGACCGTTATGTCATGGAACAGCTACTTGCTAAAGGCTGGAAAATTGGCGCGGAAAACTCAGGCCACGTTATCTTGCTAGACAAAGTAACTACGGGTGATGCTATCGTAGCAGCACTGCAAGTGATTGCGTCTGTAGTTGGCAGTGATATGTCGTTGCACGATTTGTCGCAAGGTATGACACTTTACCCTCAAGTGCTTGAGAATGTTCGTTTTGCTGGTGATAACAATCCACTTGAAGAGCAAGCCGTACTAGACTCTGTAGCGGCGGTTGAAGCGGAGTTAGGCGATAAGGGCCGTGTGTTGCTTCGTAAGTCAGGCACCGAGCCATTGATCCGTGTTATGGTGGAAGGTGAGGATGCAGAGCTTGTTCAAAGCTCTGCGCTTAAGATTGCGGAAGCTGTAAAAGCGAGTTGTTAATCATTGCTTTAATGCCTTTTGCGAGAGAAAAGGGCAACTTTTGCCCTTTTTTTGAGCGCTTAATGCGTTAGTGCTGATTTTTTGCTAATTTTCCCTTGTCAGCGTTACTGGCTTTCGCTAGTATTGCTCCGCCTCCCGTTAGGAGGTCGCTAGCCTTGTTCTAAAATGAAAGTATTATTTTTGAACGGCGCTGGCTCAACAATTTGGAACATAGGTGGAAAAAATGTTTTCAGTTCTACTTGTGATTTACCTGTTGGCGGCGCTTGGTGTGATTGGCCTTGTGTTGATTCAACAAGGTAAAGGCGCAGATATGGGAGCCTCGTTCGGTGCAGGTGCTTCAAACACAGTGTTTGGCGCAAGCGGCTCAGGTAATTTCTTAACCCGAACAACTGCTATTTTAGCAACCGTATTTTTTATCATTAGCTTGCTACTTGGTCGTATGTCTACGCACAAGACTGAGTCACAATGGGTAGACCCAACGTTAGGTCAACCAGTTGTAGAACAAGTTAAAGATGCAGCGAGTGAAGTTCCAGCACCTACTGGTGATGAGATTCCTCAATAAGCTGTAAAAGTTTATGCGCCGAGATGGTGAAATTGGTAGACACGCTAGCATGAGGTGCTAGTGCCTTTGGTGTGAGGGTTCGAGTCCCTCTCTCGGCACCATGAATTTACAAACTTGTAAATCACTTGTTTGAGGGTATAATGCTCAGCAAGTCGGACGCGGGGTGGAGCAGCTTGGTAGCTCGTCGGGCTCATAACCCGAAGGTCGTCGGTTCAAATCCGGCCCCCGCAACCAATCTCTTCTTTCATTGGAAAGAATGATGCGATTGGCAAGTTTGCACAGTGCTAACCACACTGTGAGTTAAGAAAAGCATTTTTGGCTATTCTTAACGTATCAGGGTCCAGCAGCATAAAACCCCGACTTTCGGGGTTTTTTGTTATCTGAGTTTTTATAATCGCTCAGATACTGCTTGGTTTTTTGATTGGGCTCTGAGCCCTTTTTTTGTTTCTGGAGTGGTTAAAATGACTGGTTTAGAAAGACAACTTACTGAAATGCTTGAAGCTCCAGTAGAGGCATCAGGCTACGAGTTGGTTGGATTAGAATTTATTCGTGCGGGTGCGCACTCAACGTTACGTATTTACATCGACCATGAAAATGGCATCAATGTAGATGCCTGTGCAGAAGTTAGCCATCAGGTAAGTGCAGTATTAGACGTTGAAGATCCAATTTCTGTTGCTTACAGCCTAGAAGTTTCTTCTCCAGGCTTAGAAAGACCACTTTTCAAAGCAGCACATTACGAGCAATTTATTGGTCACGAGGTCAGCATCGTATTGAAAATGGCTGTTGCCAACCGCCGCAAGTGGGCAGGTACTATCCACAGCGTTGATGGTGAGACAATAGCGGTTACTGTTGAAGGGCAACAAGAAGAGTTTGCTCTAAGTAACATTTCAAAAGCTAACCTGATCCCTAAATTTTAGTTCCCTAAAAAAGTTTAAGCTTAGAGGCTAAATACAATGAGTAAAGAAATTTTAGCGGTAGCAGAAGCGGTATCGAATGAAAAAGCGGTACCTCGTGAGCGTATCTTTGAAGCTCTTGAGATTGCTCTAGCAACTTCTACTAAGAAAAAGTACGAGATCGAAATCGACGTACGTGTTGCTATTGACCGTAAAACGGGCGAATTCGAAACATTTCGTCGTTGGTTGATCGTAGAAGATGTTGAAAATCCAACAAAAGAAATCTCACTAGAAGCTGCACAGTATGAAGATCCAGAACTTCAACTAGGCGACTTTGTTGAAGATGATATCCCTTCAGTTACTTTTGACCGTATTACGACACAAACGGCTAAGCAAGTTATCGTACAGAAAGTACGTGAAGCTGAGCGTGCACAAATCGTTGAACAGTTCATTGACAACGAAGGTGACCTTATCACTGGCGTTGTTAAGAAAGTAAACCGTGAAACTGTCGTAATGGACCTTGGTAACAACGCTGAAGCGGTAATCCTACGTGATGACCAACTTCCTCGTGAAAACTTCCGTCCAGGTGACCGTGTTCGTGGTCTTCTGTACAAAGTAGCTCCAGAAGCTCGTGGTTTCCAACTGTTCATCACGCGTTCTAAGCCTGAAATGCTGGCAGAACTATTCCGTGTTGAAGTGCCTGAGATCGCTGAAGAGATCATCGAGCTTAAAGGTGCGGCACGTGATCCTGGTTCTCGCGCTAAGATCGCGGTTAAAACAAACGATAAACGCATTGACCCTGTGGGCGCTTGTGTTGGTATGCGTGGTGCACGTGTACAAGCAGTATCTGGCGAACTTGGTGGTGAGCGTATCGATATCGTTCTTTGGGATGATAACCCAGCACAGTTTGTTATCAACGCAATGGCGCCAGCTGACGTAGCATCAATCATTGTTGATGAAGATGCACACTCAATGGACATCGCAGTTGAAGCAGATAACCTAGCTCAAGCTATCGGTCGTGCAGGTCAGAACGTTCGTCTAGCGTCTCAACTAACTGGTTGGGAACTGAATGTAATGACTGTTGCAGATCTTCAGAAAAAACACGCTGAAGAATCTCAAGCATCAATCGAGAACTTCATGAAGTACCTAGACATTGAAGAAGACTTCGCTCAACTGCTTGTTGAAGAAGGTTTCTCAACGCTAGAAGAAATCGCATACGTACCAGTTAACGAACTGCTTGACGTAGACGGTCTTAACGAAGAACTTGTTGAAGAGCTACGTAGCCGTGCTAAAGACGCACTAACCACTATCGCACTAGCACAAGAAGAGTCATTTGAAGGTCTTGAGCCGGCTGAAGACCTACTAGGTCTTGAAGGTCTAGAGCGTGAAATGGCGTTCAAACTAGCAGCGAAAGGTGTTGCAACACTAGAAGATCTAGCCGACCAAGGTATCGACGATTTAGAAGGTATTGAAGGCCTGACAGAAGAACGCGCAGGTGAGCTTATCATGGCTGCACGTAACATCTGTTGGTTCGGCGAAGAAGCATAATATCAGCAAGGAGGAAGCGGCATGACACAATTAACAGTTAAAGCTCTGAGTGAAGAGATTGGTACTCCAGTCGACCGCTTAATGGAACAACTTGCTGACGCTGGCATGAACAAAGCGAGTTCTGACCATGTATCGGATGAAGAGAAGCAAAAGCTTCTCTCTCACCTGAAGAAAGAGCACGGCGATACGTCGGGCGAATCTGAACCTACTAGACTGACGCTTCAGCGTAAGACTCGCAGCACACTAAGTGTTGCAGCAGGTGGCGGCAAAAGTAAGGATGTTCAAGTAGAAGTGCGTAAGAAGCGCACGTATGTGAAGCGCAGCACTATCGAAGACGATGCAAAACGTGAGGCTGAGGAAGCAGCAAAGCGTGAAGCTGAAGAGCTTGCGAAGCGTGAGGCAGAAGAACAAGCCAAACGTGAAGCTGCAGAGAAAGCACAGCGCGAAGCCGAAGAGAAAGTGAAACGTGAAGCGGATGCAAAACGTGACGCTGAAGAAAAGGCAAAACGCGCACAAGCTGAAAAGGCTAAGAAAGACATGAATGCAAAAAATGCGGATGTTAATACGCAAGCGAAGAAAGAAGCTGACGAGCTAAAGCGTCGTCAGGAAGAAGAAGCCCAACGTAAAGCTGAGCAAGAAGCAGCTAAGCTTGTTGAAGAAGCTCGTAAACTTGCAGAAGAAAACGAAGCTCGTTGGTCTGAAGAAGAGTCTAAGAAGAAAGAACTTGAAAACTCTGACTACCACGTAACCACTTCTACGTACGCTCGTGAAGCTGAAGATGCAGCTGACCGTAAAGAAGAAGGCGGTGCTCGTCGTAAGAAGAAGAAACCAGCTAGAGAAGAGCAGTCACGTGGTGGTCGTAACCAACGTGGTGGTAAGGGCCGTAACAAAGGCAAACTTGCTAAGCCAACTTCAATGCAACACGGTTTCGATAAGTCTGCGACTGTAGCAAAACAAGACGTAGTAATTGGCGAAACAATCGTTCTTTCTGAACTTGCTAACAAGATGTCGGTTAAAGCGACAGAAGTTATCAAAGTGATGATGAAGATGGGCGCTATGGCGACTATCAACCAAGTGATCGACCAAGAAACAGCACAACTTGTTGCTGAAGAAATGGGTCACAAGGTCGTTCTTCGTAAAGAGAACGAACTGGAAGAAGCAGTACTATCTGATCGCGACACTAACGCAGAAGCAGTACCTCGCGCTCCAGTTGTAACTATCATGGGTCACGTTGACCACGGTAAAACGTCAACACTTGACTACATCCGTCGTACACACGTTGCTTCAGGCGAAGCGGGTGGTATCACACAGCACATCGGTGCTTACCACGTTGAAACTGACAACGGTATGATCACGTTCCTTGATACTCCTGGACACGCAGCGTTTACTGCAATGCGTGCTCGTGGTGCTCAAGCGACAGATATCGTTGTTCTTGTTGTAGCAGCAGACGATGGCGTAATGCCACAAACAGTTGAAGCGATTCAGCACGCGAAAGCGGCTGGTGTTCCTCTGATTGTTGCTGTGAACAAGATCGATAAAGAAGACGCGAACCCAGATAACGTTAAGAATGAGCTAGCTCAATACGACGTAATCCCTGAGGAGTGGGGCGGTGAGAACATGTTTGTTCACATCTCTGCTAAACAGGGTACAAATATCGATGGTCTTCTAGAAGCTATCCTTCTTCAGTCTGAAGTTCTTGAACTTACGGCTGTAGCTGAAGGCATGGCGTCTGGTGTTGTTGTTGAATCTCGCCTAGATAAAGGTCGTGGTCCAGTTGCAACCGTACTTGTTCAATCAGGTACGCTAAACAAAGGCGATATCGTTCTTTGTGGCCAAGAATACGGTCGTGTTCGTGCAATGCGTGACGAACTAGGTCAAGAAATCACTCAAGCTGGTCCATCTATCCCTGTAGAGATCCTAGGTCTTTCAGGCGTACCATCTTCAGGTGATGAAGCAACAGTAGTACGTGACGAGCGTAAAGCACGTGAAGTAGCAAACTACCGTGCTGGTAAGTTCCGTGAAGTGAAACTTGCTCGTCAGCAGAAATCTAAACTAGAGAACATGTTCTCTAATATGACTGCTGGTGAAGTTGCTGAACTAAACGTAGTACTAAAAGCAGACGTACAAGGTTCTGTAGAAGCGATTGCAGACTCACTACTGAAACTGTCTACTGACGAAGTGAAAGTGAACATCGTTGGTTCTGGTGTTGGTGGTATTACTGAAACTGATGCAGTACTTGCAGAAGCTTCTAACGCAATCATCCTTGGCTTTAACGTTCGTGCTGATGCTTCTGCTCGTCGTGCGATTGAAGCAGCAAGCGTTGATCTACGTTACTACTCAATCATTTACCAATTGATTGACGAAGTTAAACAAGCAATGGGCGGTATGCTTGCTCCAGAATTCAAGCAAGAAATCATTGGTCTTGCTGAAGTACGTGACGTATTTAAGTCACCGAAACTGGGTGCAATCGCTGGTTGTATGGTTACTGAAGGTCTGATTAAGCGTAACAACCCAATCCGCGTTCTACGCGACAACGTTGTTATCTACGAAGGTGAGCTAGAATCACTTCGTCGCTTTAAAGATGACGTTCAAGAAGTTAAGAATGGCTACGAGTGTGGTATCGGCGTTAAGAACTACAACGACGTTCGCGTTGGCGACCAGATCGAAGTATTCGAAATCGTTGAAATCAAACGTACTCTAGACTAATTGACTAAAATTACTAAACGTCTGAAAGACAAATAGTAATTGGTTGTTGAATACACCATGGGGGGCTGGCTTGACCATCCCCCCATTCTTTCTATTTAAGAGAATGAATATGTCAAAAGAATTTAGCCGCACGCAGCGCGTATCACAGCAGCTGCAAAAAGAACTTGCGATGATCCTTCAACGTGAAGTTCGTGACTCTCGCCTAGGCATGGTTACGATTTCTGATGTAGAAGTATCACGCGATCTTGCTTACGCAAAAGTATTCGTTACTTTCCTATGTGTGGGTGAGCAAACGCCAGAATCATGCCTAGCAGCACTACGTGAGCACGAAGTGCACATCCGTATGATGCTTGGTAAGCGTATTCGCCTACGTCTAACGCCTGAAATCCGTTTCTACTACGACAACACACTAGTAGAAGGTATGCGTATGTCGAACCTAGTGTCTGAAGTTGTGAGCGAAGATAAACGTAAACAGCAAGATTCAGGTCGCGAAGAAGATCAGGCAGGGGAAGAGTAATGGCTCGTCGTCGTAAAGGTCGTCCAATTAATGGCGTTATCTTGTTGGACAAACCAACAGGTATTTCTTCAAATGATGCACTGCAAAAAGTAAAACGTATTTTCTTTGCTGAAAAAGCAGGTCATACGGGTGCATTGGACCCACTAGCGACGGGCATGTTGCCAATCTGCTTAGGCGAAGCAACTAAGTTCTCTCAGTTCTTGTTGGATTCAGACAAGCGCTACCGCGTAATCGCAAAGTTGGGTGAGCGTACTGATACGTCTGACTCTGATGGCGAAGTGGTAGAGACGCGTCCAGTTGACGTGAACCTTGAGAAGTTAGAAGCGTGCATCGACACGTTCCGTGGTGAATCAGACCAAGTACCTTCAATGTTCTCTGCATTGAAGTACCAAGGTAAACCATTGTATGAGTACGCGCGTAAAGGTATCGAAGTACCACGTGAGTCTCGTAAGATCATGGTATACGAAATTGTGCTTCACCGTTTTGAAGGCGATGAAGTTGAGATGGAAGTACATTGTTCTAAAGGCACGTACATCCGTACTATCGTTGATGATCTTGGTGAAATGCTTGGTTGTGGTGCGCACGTGACGATGCTGCGTCGTACGGGTGTTGCTAAGTACCCATATGAGAAAATGGTGACGTTAGAGCAGTTAAACGAACTTCTGGAGCAAGCTCATCGCGATGAAGTTGCGCCAAAAGAGCTGCTTGATCCGTTATTGCTACCAATGGATACTGCGGTTGAAGATTTACCAGAAGTAAACCTCAATGCAGAGCTTACCAATCTTGTTCAGCATGGTATGCCTGTACAGGTGTTCGGCGCACCTGCTGGTACGCCACTTCGCATGACTTCAGGTGAAGAGAAACTTTTCATCGGAGTCGCTGAACTAAACGATGACGGAAAAGTGGCACCAAAGCGTTTAGTGGTTTTCCGTGACGAAGCATAAGCTCACCAATGAATTGAAAATACCGGCGAAATCGCCGGTATTTTTGTATTGCGCGGATAAGGAAACTTCCCTATAATTCGCGCTTCGCGTAGCGGCTGAATCAGAGATTGGCTGCTACAACTTTAAACTTACTCTTATTAGGAGAGAATTATGTCTCTGAATGCAGAAACTAAAGCAGCAATCGTTGCAGAATACGCACAAGGCGAAGGCGACACTGGTTCACCAGAAGTTCAAGTAGCTCTACTTACAGCTTCTATCAACCACCTACAAGGTCACTTCAAAGCACACAAAGGCGATCACCACAGCCGTCGTGGTCTTCTACGTATGGTTTCTCGTCGTCGTAAGCTTCTAGATTACCTAAAAGGTAAAAATCTAGCTCGCTACCAAGACCTAATCAAGCGTCTAGGCCTACGTCGCTAATAAGCGACTGCATAGCAGTTTGTCTAAAAGGGGCTTTATGCCCCTTTTTTGTTGCCCGTTACTTATTTTGGCTGCTATAACTTAGCCAAATCAAACTTATGCCGTTATACTACACGCGGCTAAATCTCGTTTTGAGATTTTCACTAAGCTCATCGTATTACAGTCAACCAAGTCGACCAAAAGGTCGCGACTATTAAAAGTGTACTTCAGTCTGACTCAGTCCATTTTTACTAGTCGCGATTCGTAATACCTTGAGTGTCAATTAACACACTCTGAGGCGCCTTTATTCGTAAAGAACGCTCGGAAACAAGGAATAACAATGTTCGAAAAACCAGTTGTTAAAACGTTCCAGTACGGTAACCACACAGTTACTCTAGAAACTGGCGTTATCGCACGTCAAGCTACGGCTGCAGTAATGGTTACAATGGACGATACAGCAGTATTCGTTTCAGTTGTAGGTAAGAAAGAAGCGGTTGCAGGCCAAGATTTCTTCCCACTAACAGTAAACTACCAAGAGCGTACTTACGCGGCAGGTAAAATCCCTGGTGGTTTCTTCAAGCGTGAAGGCCGTCCTTCTGAAGGCGAAACGCTAACAGCTCGTCTAATTGACCGCCCAATTCGTCCACTATTCCCTGATGCATTCAAAAACGAAGTTCAGGTTATCGCGACAGTAATGTCTGTAAACCCAGACGTTCAGCCAGATATCGTAACAATGATCGGTACTTCTGCTGCGCTTGCTATCTCTGGTATCCCGTTCAACGGTCCTATCGGTGCTGCGCGTGTTGGTCACGTTGATGGCCAACTTGTTCTAAACCCAAGCAACACAGAGCTAGATGCATCTAAGCTAGACCTAGTGGTTGCAGGTACAGAATCTGCGGTACTAATGGTTGAGTCAGAAGCAGACAACCTAACTGAAGAAGAAATGCTAGCTGCGGTTGTTTACGGTCACGACCAACAACAAGTTGTTATCAACGCGATTAACGAATTCAAAGCTGAAGTTGCTACTCCTGCTTGGGATTGGGTTGCTCCTGAAGAGAACACTGCGCTTAACAACAAGATTGCTGAGCTAGCAGAAGCGAAACTTGTTGAAGCTTACCAAATCACAGAAAAGATGGCTCGTTACGACCGCATTCACGAAATCGCGGCAGAAGTAAACGAAGTGCTACTTGCTGAAGATCCAGAAGCGAACACAAAAGAAATCCACACTATCTTCCACGATCTAGAGAAGACAGTTGTACGTCGTAGCATCATCGCTGGTAACCCACGTATCGATGGTCGTGAGAAAGACATGGTTCGTGCGCTAGACGTACGTACTGGCGTTCTTCCACGTACTCACGGTAGCGCGCTATTCACTCGTGGTGAAACTCAGGCGATCGTTACAGCGACTCTAGGTACACAACGTGACGCTCAAATCATTGATGAGCTAACTGGTGAGCGTAAAGATCACTTCCTACTACACTACAACTTCCCTCCATACTGTGTAGGTGAAACAGGTTTTGTAGGTTCTCCAAAGCGTCGTGAAATCGGCCACGGTAAACTGGCTAAGCGTGGTATCGCTGCAGTAATGCCATCTGTAGATGAGTTCCCATACACAGTACGTGTAGTATCAGAAATCACAGAATCTAACGGTTCTTCATCAATGGCTTCTGTATGTGGTACTTCTCTTGCTCTTATGGATGCAGGTGTGCCAATCAAGTCTTCTGTTGCGGGTATCGCAATGGGTCTTGTTAAAGAAGGTGACGATTTCGTTGTTCTTTCTGACATCCTTGGTGACGAAGACCACCTAGGCGACATGGACTTTAAAGTAGCAGGTACTCAATCTGGTATCACTGCACTTCAAATGGACATCAAGATCGAAGGTATCACTAAAGAGATCATGCAAATTGCGCTTAACCAAGCTCAAGGTGCACGTAAGCACATCCTATCTGTAATGGATGAAGCAATCTCTGGTGCTCGTGAAGACATCTCTGAATTTGCTCCTCGCATTCATACAATGAAGATCAGCTCAGAGAAGATCAAAGACGTTATCGGTAAAGGTGGTGCAGTTATCCGTGCTCTAACGGAAGAAACTGGTACAACTATCGAAATCGAAGACGACGGTACTATCAAGATTGCAGCAACTGAAGGTGCTGCAGCGAAAGAAGCTATCCGCCGTATCGAAGAGATCACTGCTGAAGTTGAAGTAGGCCGTATCTACACTGGTAAAGTAGCTCGTCTAGCAGACTTTGGTGCATTCGTTACTATCCTTCCAGGTAAAGATGGTCTAGTACATATCTCACAAATCGCTGAGAAGCGTGTTGAGAAAGTGTCTGACTACCTAGCTGAAGGTCAAGAAGTTCAAGTTAAAGTTCTTGAAATCGACCGTCAAGGCCGTGTACGTCTAAGCATGAAAGAAGCAGTAGAGAAGCCAGCAGAAGAGGCGTCTGACGCATCTGAAGCTAAAGGTGAGTAATCTTAGTTTCGACTTTTGGTCTTTTATTAGCTTAAGAGCCTGAAAGCATGCTATAAAAGGGGAGCATTTTCGCTCCCCTTTTTTTTGGTTTGTTTCGAAGTATTTACCCTCAAATGAGGTTAACTATCCTATAGTGCATAAAAGAGAAACAGACCCAGAGCGGTCCAAACAGGAGTACTAATTAGTGAAATGGTTTCAAACCGCAAGTTTATGTGTTGCTATCGCGCTGACCGGTTGTGCTAATACATCTCAACAATCATCGGAGAAATGGATCTATCCACCGATGGCAGTTCCTCTGCAGCCGAGTGTTCAACAAGAGGTTCAGATCGCGCGTCTGTCTCAGCTTTTACAACGCCCTGACCTAAGTGATGAAGTGCGCGCAAAAATGCATTACGAACGTGGTAACTACTACGACAGTGTTGGTCTTCGTGATCTTGCTCGTTTGGACTTCAACCAGTCTCTACAATTAAACCCTGCTCAACCTGATATATTTAACTTACTTGGGGTGTACTTTACCCAGGTAGGTGAGTTTGATGCGGCTTATGAAGCCTTTGACTCAACGTTAGAATTAGCACCAGAAAACTCTTACGCAGAACGTAATCGAGCCATTGCGTTGTACTACGGCGGTCGAATTGATCTTGCTTTAGAGGACATGACTAAGCACTACGAAGAGATGCCTAGTGACCCATTCCGTGCATTATGGTTATACATCATAGAAGCAGAGCAAAACCCCGAGCAAGCGAAAGCGAACTTAGAAAAACGCTACCAACGTGATCGCAGCGAAGAGTGGGGATGGGTGCTTGTTGCCATTATGCTTCGTGATGTGTCAGATGATGCCGCACTTAAAGCTATTATGGATGGCACGCGTGAAAATTACCGCCTTGCGGAGCGCCTGACAGAAACCTACTTTTATTTAGGTAAGCGCTATCAACTGGAAGGGGATGTGGCTGATGCCATTGCCTTGTATAAATTGGCGATTTCTTTCAATGTGTATGAGTATGTTGAGCATCGTTACTCTTTCCTAGAGTTGGCTCAAATATACGATAGGCTACAACAAGAACAGCTGGCTAAGCTCAAAGCCGAGCAACAAAAAGAAGAAGCAAAATGACAGAAGGCCGCTCACTTAGAGCGGCTTTTTTGTGCTTGAAGATTTTGAACCTCTTCACTAAAATAGTTAGCCTTGCTAACTAAATGGATTGTACTCAATGGCATTAGAAAAAAGCTTGATTGATTTGGAACGTTTTTGTGCAAAAGCGTGGCGTGTTTATGCCAAGGAAGATCCGCTTTCTCATTTGAGCTTTAACGAGTTTGATTATCTACGAGTGATCCAGCTTTACCCAGAGGGAGTTCGAATTACGGACCTTGCTGAGGATCTTCAGGTGACAAAACCTTCCGCTTCTAACATGGTGGTTCGTTTGGAGAAAAAAGGATTAGTACAACGCATTGCTTGTAATGAAGATGCACGTTCAAAGCGTGTTCTTTTAACGGAAGAAGTCATTCAAGAAATGTCGTTAGAGCAAGTGGTTTACAAGGATATTTCTGAACAACTCGTGCGTAAACTTGATAAACAAGAAGCACAGCAACTGAAAGCGCTACTGGATAAAGCGCTCGGAAACTAAACATACATTTTATTCTTTTATCTATTTAGTTAGCCTTGCTAACTATTGGTGGTAGTCATGCAAAACTCTATATATAAACAGTTTTGGAAATACACAATTCCGACCGTTGCAGCCATGTTGGTCAACGGCTTATATCAAGTCGTAGATGGCATTTTTATCGGTCGTTATGTAGGGGCTGATGGATTAGCCGGGATCAATGTAGCCTGGCCGATCATTGGCTCGATACTTGGTATTGGTATGATGGTAGGCGTAGGTACGGGTGCACTCGCCTCTATCAAACAAGGTGAAAAAGACAGTGAAGGTGCTAAACGTATTCTTTCAACTGGTCTTTTGCTTTTAGTTGCTTTGATGCCTGTCGTAGCAACAACTTTGTTCTTCTTCGCTGATGACTTTATTGGTTGGCAAGGGGCTGAAGGGCGAGTATACGAACTTGGTTTGCAGTACCTGCACATCTTAAGCGTGGCGTGTGTGTTCTCGTTAGGTTCAATCGCAGTGCCGTTTTTGCTGCGTAACGATGATAGCCCGAACTTAGCCACCATCTTGATGGTGATTGGTGCCGTGATCAATATCGTGCTTGATTACCTGTTTATTGCTTGGCTTGGTTGGGAGCTTGAGGGCGCAGCTATTGCGACTGCGTTAGCACAGATGGTGGTCACCATTCTTGGTGTGGGATACTTCTTTACTTCCAGAGCCAACATGCGTTTGTCTTTCAGTGACTTGAAGATGCAGTTTGATGTTATCCCTAAAATTGTCATGATCGGCACATCAAGCTTCTTCATGTACGCATACGGCTCAATGATGGTCGCGCTGCACAACGCGCTGTTTGCTCAGTATGGTAGCGCTCTGTTAATTGGTGCTTACGCCATCTTGGGTTATATCGTTACGGTCTACTACTTGATCGCGGAAGGCATCGCTAATGGTATGCAGCCTTTAGTAAGCTATAACCATGGCGCACGCAACCAAGACAATATTCGTAAGCTGTTGAAGGTCGCAATGGGCACGTCAGTGCTCGGTGGTGTCGCGTTTGTTATTTTGATGAACATCTTCCCGTATGAGTTTGTCTCGGTGTTCAACAATGCCGATCAAAACCTGATTGATGCGACAGTAGTCGGCATTCGCCTCCATATGTTTGCATTGTTCTTGGATGGTTTCTTAGTGGTTGCTGCGGCGTACTACCAATCGGTGAACAAAGGCAGCAAAGCCATGTTTGTGACCATTGGCAACATGGTTATCCAATTACCGTTCTTGTTTATTATGCCCAAGCTATTTGGTGTAACTGGTATTTGGATTGCATTCCCACTGTCTAACATTGCTTTGAGCTTAGTGGTGATGAGTATGTTGTGGCGTGATATTAAGAAGTTAATGAATGAGAGTACTGTAGAGCCGAGTGTTCAAGTTTCTTAATCGAAAAACGCAAACGAAAAAGCGAGGTTAACACCTCGCTTTTTTATTGGCTTGAAAACCCTGAGAAGGGCTTAGATGTTCTTCACTTCTAAGCCAGCAAGCTGATGCCAATAACCGTTACATTGGCGGTCTTGGATCTTGCCTGGGTTAGTGCCTTTCTCGTTTGAACGGAATTGGTCTAGTTCAGAGAAGGTACTGATACCGAGTGGGCTTAGACGAACCACATCAACCAAACCTTCCATGCTCGGGAGATCATTGACCAAGTTGTAGCAGTAACCCGATTGAGTCTGAATGCCATTTAGGTTGAAGACTTCTTGACCTTCTTGGCTGCTGACTTGGATACCTGTTGGGTACTTAATACAGCAAGTTTCGCAGTCGTCTTTGGCTTTGTTTTCTGCACGAGCGGTAAAGCAGCGTGCCGAGTAAGCCAGTGGCAGGTAACCATGGCTGAAAACTTCCACTTCAAACTTATTGCGAATACCCAGCTCGTCACATTGAACCAGCGTGTTGCTGAGCCACTCACGCGATAGCTCTACTGGCATACACCAGCGGGTCATGCCTTGTTTTAGGAACAAGTTAAGCGTGTGGGCGTTGTATGTATTAACCGCTGGGCCTACTACGAAAGGCACTTTGTGTTCAGAAGCCAGTTGAACCGCAGATACGTCGTTAGCTTCAATCGTGAAGTCACCGTTGTCGATGTACTTTTTCATGATGTTGACTTCACTTGGCGCTTCTAATAGTGCCATCGTTGAAAGCACCACTTGTTTACCAGATGTAGACAGTTCTTTCGCAATATCAAACCAGTGCGCAGGTTTCATCTCTCGACGTTTTGAACACACGGTTTCACCTAGATAGATGATGTCCGCAGAACTTGATTTTGCTTGCTCATAAAACGCTTCAATATCTTGCTTTGGCCAGAAGTACAACAGCGGACCAAGTGCGTATTTCATTGAGTTATCCATCTTAACCTCTACTGCCATTTACGGTGGTAAGCACCAAGTGTGGTTTGCGTACCTTCCGATACGTTTGCCAACGCTGCATCCCAAGCCGCTTCTACTTGGTAAGCCTCTGGGTTTGCTTGGTAACGATCAATCGCTGCACGCCATGTGCGCGTTACTTGTTCTACGTACGCAGGGCTACGTTGGCGGCCTTCAATTTTTACTGAAGCCACATTTGCCGCAAACAGCTCAGGTATCATAGAAAGGGTGTTTAAACTGGTTGGCTCTTCCAGTGCGTGGTAGCGTTTCTTCTCGCCTTCAATTTCAGCGTCGAAACGACCTTTACACAAGGTTGGGTAGCCCGCGTTTTCACCGGCGCTGTAGCGATCGATCAGGATGTCGTTAAGACGAGATTCCAGACCGTTTTCTGTTTCTTGCCAGCGAACGTATTTCGCTGGAGAACACGCACCCACGGTGTTTGGTGACTCGCCGGTCATGTAAGACGACAAGTAACAACGACCTTCTGACATGATGCACAAACTACCAAAAGCAAAGACTTCCAGCTCGACATCGCTGGTGATGTTGCGAGAAAGCTGTTTTACCTGATGGATAGACAATACGCGAGGCAGTACAACGCGCTTCACGTTGAAGTTTTGTTTGTAGAAATCAACAGCCGCAACGTTGGTCGCTGAGGCTTGCACAGATAAGTGCAATTCTAGTTCAGGGTATTTGCGAGCAGCGTATTCCAGAACCGCAATGTCAGCGACAATCAAAGCATCAACACCAAGAGCCGCTGCGTTATCGACGGCATTTGTCCAGCGATCAAAGCCATTTGGATGGGCAAAGGTGTTGAGCGCAACGTGGATCTTTTTGTTGCGGTCATGAACGTATTGCACCGCTTTTTCTAGCTTTTTGCCGTTAAAGTTAAGACCAGCAAAGTGACGAGCGTTGGTGTCGTCTTTAAAGCCGATATAGACGGCGTCTGCACCGCAATCAATCGCGGTTTTTAGCGCAGGCAAGTTACCCGCAGGACACAAGAGTTCCATATGCTCACAATTTTAGAGAATAAAAAGGTGCCCGCATTTTATGAAGAATTATGAATAGCGAAATTGACCTAAGTTAGGTTTAGCTCAATAAAGTTGAGATTTACCCCTTGAGAGTAAGGGGTAACACTCAGATTTTGTTGCAGTTGAGATCAGTTCTTATGACGGCGGTTTTGCGCAAACAACTCTTCCACCTCGTGTTTAGGTTGAGGACGGTAAAAATGGAAGCCCTGAATCGAGTTACATTGCAGGTTCGATAGCAGTGTTGCTTGTTGGTGGGTTTCCACACCTTCGGCGACCACGGTCAAATCCAATGATTTACCAAGGTTGATGATGTTCTCAATCACTGTTACTTGTTTCGGGAGCGTATCGATGTCGTTGATAAACGCGCGGTCGATTTTTAGTTCATCGATAGGGAAGCGAGCTAAGTAGGAAAGGGAAGAGTAACCCGTACCGAAGTCATCAATAGACAATGCGAAACCCAGCTTCTTGATCGCATTAAGCATTTGCAGCGTGTGTTCGCTGTCGCTCATTACCGCACTTTCTGTTAGCTCGAAGGTAATGCAGCTTGGGTCAAGTTCGGTAGTACGCAGTAGCTTCTCCATGTAGTCGATCAGCTGTGGGTTCCCAAACTGTTCTGGAGAGAGGTTGATCGCCACGCGTCCCGGTAGAATACCTTGCAGTTTCCAGCGTTTTACTGTGTTAAACACATCACGCATGACCACGCGACCAAGGTGTTCAATCAAGCCTGCACGCTCAGCGACAGGGATAAATGCGCCCGGGCTAATGTAACCTTCAACCGGATGCTTCCAACGTACTAACGCTTCGGCTCCGTTAATGCTGAAGTCGCGGGCGTTAACTTTCGGTTGGTACCAGACTTCCAAGCCGTTTTGCTGCAACGCTTTTTGTAGCTCGATCTCTAACCACAAACGCATCCGCGCTTCTTTGTTCATCTGATCGTTAAATTTAATCAAGCGGTTACGACCACGGTCCTTTGCTTCGTACATCGCGGTATCAGCGTTTTGTAGCAGAATGCGCGCGTCTTGCCCGTCTTCTGGGTAACGCACACTACCAATAGAACACGCAAGGCGCTTACTGAAATGGTGCAGATCGAAAGGTTGGTTAATCAGAGAAATAATGCGCTCAGATAAAATCTCCGCCATGCGAGTGTTTTCAGGCTCAGGCAGGATGATGCCAAACTCGTCGCCGCCTAAATGGCCAATAATTGCTTGGTTTGGCAAAGAACGCTTTAGACGAGCGGAAACCTCTTGAATCACTTTATCACCGATGTGATGGCCAAGTGAGTCATTGATATTCTTAAAGTTATCGATGTCGAGGTAGAAAACCAGCAACGGCGTCTGGCTCTTAATCAGTTGCTCTAATCGTTTAGTAAAGCCGAAGCGATTGTACAACTTGGTCAGCGAATCAATGTGCGCGTCTTCATTGGTGGCAGAAGAGAGTAGTTTTGGCGCATCATCAGCGTCTTGGATCAATATGATTTGGGACTCGCTACCAAGAATTGCCGTAGTATCCGCATGCAATTGGACTTTACGTTCAAATCCACAACGTGCGCTGGTTAAACAAACAAAGGGCTTTTCTGATAACAGCGTGCTGATGCGATGGGTGAAAACCTTTTTGCTGTTTTCATCAATGAACAAGCGAGTCAGCTCTTCACCCAGTAATTCGTGGGGAGAGTTTAACCCCAGTAAGCGAGCTGAAGCAGGGTTTGCAGAGATGATAATGTCATCTTCAACAAGCAATAAACCGTCAGGTAAGAGCTGGGTGAGCTTGGCAAACTTGCTTTCAGATTCTTCTAAAGAGCGAACCAGAATTTGTTTTTCTGATGTATCGACGGCATGAAAAACCACAAAACGGATTTCGTTTTCTTCGTGAATCGGAGAAAGACTGAAGTGCAAACTGGTTTCGAGATCGGTTTCGTCGAGTGTGATTTCTGCTTCGACATGCTCGCCTTTGAAGGCACGCTGATAGTAGGGCGCGAGCTTTTTGTAGAACTGCTCTCCCAATACCTGACTGTCGTTAAGGCCGATGATTTCATCATGACCTAAGCCTGCAATGTCACAATAGCGATCACTTACCATTCGATAATTGTGTTTCTTATCAAGAATGGCAAAAAAGAAAGGGCTATTTGAGGTTAGCGTTGCAAACCAATGTTGTAATTGCTGGGAAGGCATTAAGGTGTTACCGATCTCCAATGAGCCTGATTATTCGTCCGTGTAATAAAAACGCTATTTTGATAACTATAACTTTGAACATACCGTTATTAAAGCGTTTATCCACGACTTAGCGTCAATAATACACGTAAGGTCAAAAAAACGACGCTAAGGTTGGTAAAACTGCCTACTTCTAAAACAAACAGTTTTATTGATACATAACAGGTACTGGTATTACTCTATTGCGTAATATAAACGACCTTATGACAAAGTAACGGATAATTAGCGTGTTAAACAAGATTCGCAGTCAACTAGTAAAGAACGCAGCATCAATTTTGCGATCTCCAGTCCAGTTATTGCCACAAACTGTTCAGAAAAAAGCCTTGTTAGAAGGCCTAAAAATGGTGTTCAAAGAAGCCCTAGAAGATGGCGATTTTGAGTTCCTTGAAGACAAGTGGCTAAAAGTTGCGATTAAAGACTTGAACTTAGCATGGTATATCAGCTACCAAGATGAAAAGTTAGTGGTAGCAGAGAAACCGGTTCAGGAAGATGTGAGTTTTAGTGGTAACCTTAACGACCTAGTACTTATTGCTGGTCGTAAAGAAGACCCTGACACGCTGTTCTTCCAACGTCGTCTTTCTATTGAAGGTGACACCGAGCTTGGCTTGGAAGTGAAAAACCTGATGGACAGTGTCGACTTAGAGCAGTTACCAAAAGCAATGCAGGTTGCACTGAACCAACTGGCTGACTTTGTTCAAAAAGGCGTTCAAGCACCAGCACAAGAAACCGGAGTAGCGAATGCTTATTCGAACTGAAGCCCCTGCGGACATTCTGACCATTGACCGCCTATTGAAACATGCTTTCCCCACTGAGGCGGAAGCCAATCTAGTGATGCGCCTGCGTGAAAACGGCAAGCTCACTTTGTCGTTGGTAGCATGTACAGATGAAGGTGAAGTCATTGGTCACGCATTGTTTAGTCCTGTGACGCTAAACGGTGAAGATTTGTCTTGGCAAGGGCTTGCACCACTGGCGGTACATGAAGACTACCGTCGTCAAGGTATTGCAGCTGAAATGATTAAAGAAGGTTTCGATTCTTTACGTGATTTTGGTTACCCAGTCTGTGTGGTATTAGGTGAGCCTGAATACTACGCTCGTCAAGGTTTTGAAGCTGGTGAAGAGATGGGTTTTGACTGTGCATGGGAAGTTCCACAAGGTGCATTCCGTGTCGCTGAATTAGTAGAAGGCCAGTGTGATGGTCGTTCAGGTCGTATTGATTACTCACCAGAGTTTTCTGAGTTGTAGTTTGCCGTCTATCTACTCGACTTAGAGAAACAAAGCCCGCATTAAAAAGCGGGCTTTGTTGTCGATGCGCAAAGAGAAAACGTGGATTAATCTTGCTCTTGGATACGTTTTTTGCCCCAAACCTCGATTTTGGCTTTTTTGCTCATACCTGCGGCATTCAGAGTCATGTTACCCCAGCTTTTGTATTCCATATCCAGACGCTTAAATTTAGCATCTTCAGAGCCTGGTAGAGTCCATGCGCGCGTCGACATGCCCTTGGTTAAAGTGCCGACCATGGTCTTGAGTTTTTTTTCACTGCCATCAGTCATGGTCACTTTCATGTTCTTGATGCTCATGGTGCCTTGAGTACACTTGATTTTAATCTTGCTGAATTTACGATTTTTGAAAAGACCATTTGGCTCAACCGTATCAGTTTCCGTTTGGAAGTTTACGGTTTTTTCAGCGATCAGCTCCCAACCATCGTTGCTATCCTTAGCAAAAGTAGTAAAGCTGGTGGTCGCGATGAGCAATGTGATTGCGAATGATTGGAAAAGCTTCATAACACCTCTGACTTTAAATGCGAAATTTTGGTAGGATTGCCTCGTTCAAATAGGTGACAAAAGATGTCAATTAACGAGAAACAATATTTACATGAAATGGGGATCAGCACATGGGAGCTGACTCACCCAGAAAGATTGGAAGGCTATCAGTCGCCATTATTGGATTTGCAAAGTTCTTGTAAACTCCTATTGGTATCGCCAATGTGTCCTGAAAACGAGACAGCTTTGATGTTTGAGCGTGTATTGAAGAGCATTAAACTCTCGCTCGACGATGCGCTGTATTTAGAACCGAGCCGAGTATCTTCTTTAGGCGAGCACGAGTTGGAGTGGGTATGGTTTGCTGGGTGTGAAGTAGATGCAAGCGTTAATGCAAAACAACTGACTTCCCCACTACTGAAAGATATTGATGGCAACAACGAACAACGTCGCGCCTTGTGGCAGCAGATCTGTTCGTATTCGTAACGGAGCAAAAGCGTGACGATTCAAATTACGCCGATGGAAGCTAAACACTCAGATCAAGTTTGGCAAATTGAGCAGCAAGCACATTCTCACCCTTGGGCTGAATCACTGGTTCGAGATTTATCGAGTCGAGGTGCTTGTCATCATGTGATGACGGAAGATCATCAAGTATTGGGTTACTTTTATGCGCAGAATATTGTGGGTGAAGTGACCTTACTCAATATCGCGATAGCACCGCACCAACAAGGAAAAGGCTTAGGTCAGAAGCTTTTGGATGCTTTCCTTGAATACTGTGAACAAGCAAAAGCAGAGAGCGCTTGGTTGGAAGTGCGTGAAAGTAACCATCCAGCTATTCATATTTATGAACAAGCGGGCTTTAATGAAGTGGATCGTCGTTACAACTATTACCCTGCTAAAACGGGCAATGGCAAAGAAGATGCCATCATTATGAGTTACTTATTTTTGATTTAGTTTTTAGTCATTACGAATTACCTCATCAACACTTATGCTATAAATGCGTATCTGACTTCGAGGCTATTGAATATGTAATAATAATTTTTTGAATTTTTTACATCTCTTTGTGTGGAGCTAGTTTTCCATTGTTGGCGCTAGGGAATGTGAGCCCTAGGGAAAGAGAGGATGAACCGAGCAAATTGAGTTCATGTCTTTCCAGTTTGCTAGCATAGCGATAATAAGCGAGAATACCGCACAATATCGAATAGTAGATATGCTTGCCCATTTTGTGAGCATGAAAGTAATTTAGAAGATTAACTAATGTCAAATCCCCTTTTTTTAGGCGAAGTTTCTAAGCGTAGAACGTTCGCTATTATTTCTCACCCGGATGCGGGTAAAACCACCATTACTGAAAAAGTACTGTTATTCGGAAACGCAATCCAAAAAGCAGGTACGGTTAAAGGTCGTGGTAACGCACAACACGCAAAATCAGACTGGATGGAAATGGAAAAGGAACGTGGTATCTCGGTAACCACGTCTGTCATGCAGTTTCCTTTCAACGATTGTCTGGTTAACCTACTTGATACTCCTGGACACGAAGACTTCTCGGAAGATACATACCGTACACTTACGGCGGTGGACTCGTGTTTGATGGTTATCGACGCAGCGAAAGGTGTCGAGGATCGTACTCGTAAGCTGATGGAAGTTACTCGTTTGCGCGACACACCAATCGTAACTTTTATGAACAAACTTGACCGTGACGTTCGTGACCCAATGGAAGTATTGGACGAGGTTGAAAACGAACTTGGCATGATGTGTGCGCCAATTACCTGGCCAATCGGCTGTGGTAAAGAGTTTAAAGGCGTTTACCATATTCACCGTGACGAAACGATTCTGTACGAATCTGGCCACGGTCATGAGATCCAAGAAGTTCGTATCATCAAAGGCCTAGATAACCCTGAGCTTGACGAGAAAGTGGGTGAAAGCTTGGCAGCAAGCGTTCGTGAAGAGCTTGAACTTGTAATGGGCGCTTGCCCTGAGTTTGACCAAGAAGCGTTCCTAACGGGTGAGTTAACGCCAGTTTACTTCGGTACAGCACTAGGTAACTTCGGTGTAGATCATATGCTAGAAGGTCTGACTGAATGGGCTCCAGCACCGAAGACTCGTCAAGCGGTTGAACGTGACGTTGAAGCGACAGAAGACAAGTTCTCAGGTTTTGTATTCAAAATTCAAGCAAACATGGATCCAAAACACCGCGACCGTATCGCATTTATGCGTATCGTTTCGGGTACTTACACACAAGGCATGAAGATGAACCACGTTCGTCTAGGCAAGCAAGTGAGTATCTCGGATGCGGTTACCTTCATGGCGGGTGACCGCTCTCGTGCAGAACACGCTTACGCGGGTGACATCATTGGTCTTCACAACCACGGTACGATTCAAATTGGTGATACGTTCACTCAAGGTGAAGCGTTGAAGTTCTCAGGTATCCCAAACTTTGCACCGGAACTGTTCCGTCGTATTCGTCTAAAAGATCCATTGAAGCAGAAGCAGCTACTAAAAGGTCTGGTTCAGCTTTCTGAAGAAGGTGCGGTACAGGTATTCCGTCCACTACAAAACAACGATTTGATCGTTGGTGCGGTTGGTGTACTTCAGTTTGACGTGGTTGTGGCTCGCTTGAAGTCAGAATACAACGTTGAGGCAATCTACGAAGGCGTTAACGTGGCAACGGCGCGTTGGGTTGAGTGTGGTGATGCGAAGAAATTGGATGAGTTCCAGCGTAAGAACCAAACTAACCTAGCGTTGGATGGTGGCGATAACCTAACGTATATCGCACCAACCATGGTTAACTTAAACCTAGCGCGTGAACGTTTCCCTGATATCGATTTCCGTGCGACTCGTGAGCACTAATCGAATCTAACTCGCTTTATATTGCGTACTAGATCATAAGCCGCCGTTAGCTATACACTTAGCTAACGGCGGCTTTTTATTTGGCGCAACGCGAATTCTATTAGCTAAAAAGGGAGTGTGATGGACTGGTTTAAGAAAGGGCTCAAACGCTATGACGATTGGTGCAAAGAGATGGGGCTGACGCCTGATCAAAAGCGCAGTTGTGTGCCGTATAAACAAGACCCAGTTCATGAAGACGAGCCTGCTAAAAAAGCAGAGCAAGGGAAAGCAAATAATGAAACTGTTTGATACCCACTGCCATTTTGACTTTGACGTCTTTCAACAGGATTTTGCTCACCAAGTCGACCTCGCTCGTGAGCAAGGGGTAGAGCGTATCTTGATTCCGTCTATCGGGCCGAGTAACTGGGCTCGTATTCAAGAGCTGGCCAATCAATACTCTCACCTTTATTACGCGCTGGGTTTTCATCCCTATTTTCTACAACAAGAGTTTGAGCAGTTTGTTCCTGAGCTCGAATCTCTGCTTTCCTCACGCAACCGACAATGCGTTGCGATAGGGGAGTGTGGTTTAGACTTTGCTATCAAGGTTCCCGCCGAGCTTCAAGAGCAGGCGCTCAAATTACAGTTCAAACTGGCAAAACGATTCGAACTACCCGTTATTTTACACAGCCGAAAAGCACACAATCGTCTCATCCAAATGGTCAAAGCCGCTAAGTTGCCGAAAGGTGGAGTGTTGCATGCTTTCTCTGGCAGTTATCAACAGGCGATGGAGTGGGTTCGATTAGGTTTTCTTATCGGAGTTGGGGGCACAATTACCTACCCAAGAGCGAACAAAACACGCGACGCGATTCAAAGGTTACCACTGCAACATCTTGTACTCGAAACCGATGCTCCAGATATGCCTATACTTGGCTATCAGGGCGAACCGAATCACCCTTCAAAACTCATTTACGTCTTAAATGAGCTGTCTGCGTTGCATATAGAAAACAAGCAATCGATTGCGTCTCAGCTATGGGAAAATAGCAATTCTGCCTTCTCTATATGTGAATAAAATCTAAAGATGGTGTTTAAAAGCGAAAACGTTTTCCTTCTTATTGTGAGATAACTCACAAACGAGAGTGAATCAATGATGAATCTTATAAGAAAGTGTGAGGGTGGCATTACTTTAATTGATTCGGGATGAGTATAATTGCCCCCGCTTTATAGCTCCATTTTGTAACACGCCAATAAATAACTTATAAGGAAGTCATAAACTATGAGCCTGTTTATGAGCCTAGTCGGTATGGTAGTGCTTCTTGCTATTGCATTTGCATTTTCTAATAACCGAAAAGCTATCAACTTTAGAACTGTGGGTGGCGCATTTGCTATCCAATTTATCCTAGGTGCATTTGTTCTTTACGTACCTTGGGGCCGTGATCTACTAAACGGTTTCTCTACTGGTGTATCTAACGTTATCAACTACGGTAACGATGGTTCATCTTTCCTATTCGGTGGTCTTGTTTCTGACAAGATGTTCGAAGTATTCGGCGGCGGCGGTTTCATCTTCGCATTCCGCGTTCTTCCTACACTGATCTTCTTCTCTGCACTGATTTCAGTTCTTTACTACATTGGCGTTATGCAGTGGGTTATCAAGATTCTTGGTGGTGCACTACAGAAAGCGCTTGGCACATCTCGTGCGGAATCAATGTCAGCAGCAGCTAACATTTTCGTAGGTCAAACAGAAGCGCCTCTAGTTGTTCGTCCGTTCGTTCCAAAAATGACTCAATCTGAGCTATTCGCGGTAATGTGTGGTGGTCTAGCGTCTGTTGCTGGTGGTGTACTAGCAGGTTACGCATCTATGGGTGTTCCACTAGAATACCTAGTAGCAGCATCATTCATGGCTGCACCAGGTGGTCTACTGTTCGCTAAGATTCTTCACCCAGAGACTGATAAGCCTCACGAAGATATCGAAGAAGCAATGGACGGTGGCGACGACAAACCAGCTAACGTAATCGACGCAGCAGCGGGCGGTGCGGCTTCTGGTCTACAACTTGCGCTAAACGTAGGTGCAATGCTAATCGCATTCGTTGGTTTGATTGCTCTAGTTAACGGTATGCTAGGTGGCATCGGTGGTTGGTTCGGTATGCCTGAACTAACACTAGAACTTATCCTAGGTTACGCGTTCTCTCCACTAGCATTCCTAATCGGTGTTCCATGGGACGAAGCAGTTGTTGCTGGTTCATTCATCGGTCAGAAACTAGTAATCAACGAATTTGTTGCATACTTGAACTTCACACCTTACCTAGGTGAAGGCGCTCAAGTTGTTGCAGCAACTGGTGAAGTAATGTCTGCTAAGACAACAGCTATCATCTCATTCGCACTATGTGGCTTCGCGAACCTTTCTTCTATCGCGATTCTACTTGGTGGTCTAGGTAGCCTTGCACCAAACCGTCGTTCAGATATCGCTCGCATGGGTATTAAAGCAGTTCTTGCTGGTACGTTGTCTAACCTAATGGCAGCGACTATTGCAGGCTTCTGCCTTAGCCTTGCAGCACTATAATTAGAATCGGTTCTTAATATATAGACGCCGTTTTAAATCATGCCCTGTAGCAAGAGATTGCTGCGGGGCATTTTTCGTTTTTCAGGCCTGAAAATTTTATCGTATGTAGGTCGATGCAATTCGCTTACGCAGTCGATGGAATAGGGGCTGGGAAATTTTGAGATACAAACCGTTTGCGCTCTATTTGGTGCTACAGTTTTGCGGTGAAACTCTATAATGTAGTAATCATGAAATGGTGGTTCTGACAACCACTTAATCACAGAGTGAATATTACATACTCGATGGGCAAATGAATTGCCCTTCAATATCAGTTCCCACAAGCGTTTTATTGTGTGATGTGATATTAAAGACACCGCAATCATAGATTGTTGTGCCATAGGCCAAACTGGTACTGTGCGGTGACAAGGATAGCAATTGGTATATGATTTTTCGCAGTATATGCCGAGTCTTCAGGGAACCAAGTCCGTTCATTAATAGACTGCTTAGCTAAAATCTCACGCTGTCTCTACTTGTTGATTATAGTTAGAGAAGTGATGTGAAGCTGAGTAGTGAATTTTTTGAATATTGATCGGAGATAGAAATGAGCGATTTAAAAGCAGCAGCGCTACGTGCACTGAAACTTATGGACCTTACTACGCTAAATGATGATGACACTGATGCAAAAGTGATCTCGCTATGTCATGACGCGAAAACTGCAGTAGGCAACACAGCTGCAATCTGTATTTACCCTCGCTTTATTCCTATTGCTAAGAAGACACTTCGTGAGCAAGGTACGCCAGAAGTTCGCATTGCGACTGTAACGAACTTCCCACACGGTAACGACGATATCGACATCGCTGTTGCTGAAACAAAAGCGGCGGTTGCTTACGGTGCAGACGAAGTAGACGTAGTTTTCCCATACCGCGCTCTAATGGCGGGTAACGAGAAAGTTGGCTTCGAACTAGTTAAGCAATGTAAAGAAGCTTGTGGTGATATCCTTCTTAAAGTGATCATCGAAACAGGTGAACTAAAAGAAGAAGCGCTAATCAAGAAAGCATCTCAAATCTGTATCGAAGCAGGTGCTGACTTCATTAAAACTTCAACTGGTAAAGTGCCAGTAAACGCAACACCAGAATACGCTCGTATGATGCTTGAAGTTATTCGTGATATGGGTGTTGCAGAATCTGTTGGTTTCAAACCAGCAGGTGGTGTGCGTACTGCTGAAGATGCAGCGGCATACCTAGCAATGGCTGATGAAATCCTTGGTGACAACTGGGTTGATGCTCGTCACTACCGTTTCGGTGCGTCTAGCCTGCTAACAAACCTACTAAATACATTAGAAGTATCGGACCAAGTCGCTGATCCAACAGCGTACTAATTCCAAAAAAAGCGTCTGAACGGTAGCACCAGCTTTGGTGCTACCAAACCTCTTCTATCCTACTTTTACCATGGCTCATTATGAGCTTGGGAGGCACTAATGTATTTACCACAAGAAATCATTCGTAAAAAACGTGACGGCGAAGTTCTAACAGCCGACGAAATCAACTTCTTTATTCAAGGCGTAGCAAACAACAGTGTATCTGAAGGCCAGATCGCCGCTTTTGCTATGACAATCTTCTTCAATGAAATGACGATGCCAGAGCGTATCGCACTAACCTGTGCAATGCGTGATTCAGGTATGGTTATCGATTGGAGCCACATGAATTTTGGTGGTCCAATTGTCGATAAGCACTCTACTGGTGGTGTGGGTGACGTGACTTCTCTAATGCTTGGTCCAATGGTGGCTGCATGCGGTGGTTTCGTACCTATGATCTCTGGTCGTGGTCTTGGCCATACGGGCGGTACGCTGGATAAGCTTGAGTCTATTCCTGGCTACAACATCACACCGACAAACGACGTATTTGGTCAAGTAACCAAAGACGCAGGTGTGGCAATTATCGGTCAAACGGGTGACCTAGCACCAGCGGATAAGCGCGTTTACGCGACTCGCGATATCACAGCGACAGTAGATAATATTTCACTGATCACGGCGTCGATTTTATCGAAGAAGCTTGCTGCAGGTCTTGAATCTCTAGTGATGGACGTAAAAGTAGGTTCTGGCGCATTCATGCCAACTTACGAAGCGTCTGAAGAGCTAGCAAAATCAATCGTAGCAGTAGCAAACGGTGCTGGTACTAAGACAACCGCTATCCTAACGGACATGAACCAAGTATTGGCGTCTTCTGCGGGTAACGCAGTGGAAGTACGCGAAGCGGTTCGTTTCCTAACAGGTGAATACCGTAACCCTCGTCTACTTGAAGTAACCATGGCTTCATGTGCTGAAATGTTAGTACTTGGCAAACTGGCTGAGAACACAGAAGACGCACGTGCGCAATTGATGGAAGCACTAGATAACGGCAAAGCGGCTGAGTGCTTCGGTAAGATGATTGCCGGTCTAGGTGGTCCAGCAGATTTCGTAGAAAACTACGATAATTACCTAGAGAAAGCGGAAATCATCAAACCAGTATACGCAACTGAAACGGGCGTTGTATCTGCGATGGATACTCGTGCAATCGGCATGGCTGTGGTTTCTATGGGCGGTGGTCGTCGTGTAGCAACAGACGAGATCGACTACGCGGTTGGTTTTGATAACTTCATTCGTTTAGGCGAAGTAGCGGACAGTGACAAGCCTTTAGCGGTTATCCATGCTCGCACAGAAGAGCAGTGGGAAGAAGCGGCAAAAGCGCTTCGCAGCGCAATTAAAGTAGGCGGTGAATACACACCAACGCCAGAGGTCTACCGCCAAATCCGTGCAGAAGATCTTTAATCGAACAAGTAATTACACAAGGCCTACTCAATCATAATTAGAAGCCGAGTGGGCCTAAGGAACGAGCAATGAAAAGAGCATTTATTTTAGTACTAGACTCATTCGGTATCGGCGAAACCGCTGATGCGAAGCAATTTGGTGACGTAGGTTCGGACACGCTTGGTCATATTGCTGACCAGTGTGAACAAGGCTTAGCAAACAACGATAAACGTGAAGGCGCGCTTCGTCTTCCAAACCTATCTAAACTGGGTTTGGCAATGGCACATAAAGAGTCAACAGGTCGTTTTGCTCCTGGTCTAGATGCAGACGCAGAGATCATCGGTGCGTACGGTCACGCAGCAGAGCTTTCTTCAGGTAAAGACACGCCGTCTGGTCACTGGGAAATCGCAGGTGTTCCTGTTCTGTTTGATTGGGGTTACTTCACTGACAAAGCGAACAGCTTCCCGAAAGAGCTGACTGACCGCATTCTTGAGCGTACTGGTCTGGACGGTTTCCTAGGTAACTGCCACGCATCGGGAACTCAAGTTCTTGACGATCTGGGTGAAGAGCATATGAAGACTGGCAAGCCAATCTTCTATACATCAGCTGACTCTGTATTCCAAATCGCATGTCATGAAGAGACATTCGGTCTAGACCGCCTACTAGAGCTTTGCCAAATTGCACGTGAAGAGCTAGAAGATTACAACATCGGTCGTGTTATCGCGCGTCCATTCGTTGGTGCAGGTAAAGGTCAATTCGAGCGTACAGGTAACCGTCGTGACCTTTCTGTTGAGCCACCATCAGCAACGGTTCTACAGAAACTCGTTGAAGAGAAGCAAGGCAAGGTGGTTTCTATCGGTAAGATTGCGGATATCTACGCAAACTGCGGTATCACGAAGAAAGTGAAAGCGACAGGTATCCCTGCCTTGTTCGAAGCAACACTAGAGCAAATCAAAGAAGCGGGTGACAATACGATCGTATTCACTAACTTCGTGGACTTCGATTCAGCTTACGGTCACCGTCGTGATGTTGCAGGTTACGCCGCGGCACTTGAGTACTTCGATGGTCGTATCAACGAAGTGCTAGATATTATGGAAGAAGACGATGTGCTTATCCTAACGGCGGATCACGGCTGTGACCCAACATGGCCAGGTACAGACCACACTCGTGAGCACATCCCAGTGATTGTTTACGGTAAGAAAGTACCAGCAGGTTCACTAGGCCGTCGTGACAGCTTTGCTGATATCGGTCAAACATTGGCAACGTACTTCGGTATTTCCCCAATGGATTACGGTAAGAACTTCCTATAATTATTTAGGTTTTGAAAACTAGGAGCTTCATGCTCCTAGTTTTATGTTCGCAGCATGAAAGTGCTGCTTGTCGGAAATGAGAATATTCTAGCCAAAACCGCCAACAGCAGCGCGGATCGCTAGAGACAGGTTAAGGAAAAGAAACATGGCAACTCCACATATCAACGCAGAAATGGGTGCTTTCGCAGACGTCGTTCTAATGCCGGGTGACCCACTACGTGCAAAATACATCGCAGAGACTTTCCTTGAAGATGTTGTTCAAGTGTGTGACGTTCGTAATATGTTTGGTTACACAGGCACTTACAAAGGCCGTAAGATCTCAGTAATGGGCCATGGTATGGGTATCCCATCTTGTTCAATCTACGTGACTGAGCTAATCAAAGACTTCGGCGTGAAGAAAGTGATCCGTGTAGGTAGCTGTGGCGCTGTGAACGAAGACATCAAAGTACGTGATGTTGTGATCGGTATGGGCGCATGTACAGACTCTAAAGTGAACCGCATTCGTTTCAAAGGTCATGACTTTGCCGCTATCGCTGACTACAAAATGGTTCGTGCAGCAGAAGAAGCAGCAAAAGCTCGCGGCGTAGATGTGAAAGTAGGTAACCTATTCTCTGCAGAGCTGTTCTACACGCCAGATCCAGAAATGTTCGACGTAATGGACAAGTACGGTATCGTAGGTGTGGAAATGGAAGCGGCAGGTATCTACGGCGTTGCAGCAGAGTACGGTGCGAAAGCTCTGACTATCTGTACTGTTTCTGACCACATCAAAACTGGCGAGCAAACCACATCTGAAGAGCGTCAAAATACGTTCAACGATATGATGTTGATTGCGCTTGATTCAGTACTACTAGGCGATGAAGAGTAAGACGAAGGGATAGCGTTCTTTTCGCTTTAAAGCATTACAAAAACAGCCCGCATTGTGCGGGCTGTTTTTTTATCCGAGATCGAATGAGAGCTACTTTGTCAGTAACAGGTTTTCACCTTTTTTACGGCGGATTGGTTGTCTGCGTAAAATCATAATGAACAGCATGCCGCACACAAAGCTCATCAGAACCATCATGTACATGTAGCGATCACTCTTGCGGTAATGGTGATCAGAAATCGCTGTTACACGACCTGTTTCAAAGGTCACGCGAACAAAGCCAATCACAGCGCCATCAGCCGATACGGGCTCGACCAATTGTTGGCGCCCGATAGAGGCTGTCGCCAGCGGTGTATCTAATCCTAGCACTTCACGTACCGAAAGCGCCTCTTCACTGGAAGCCAAACGTACACCTTGCGCATCATAGATGGTGGCATCAAATACTAAACGGTCTTGCGCAAGTTGGTTGGTTAACTTAAGTAGACTTTCTTGATCTTTATTTATGATCATTTCACTAGCGGATAACGACGCTTGCGAAATCAAAACTTTTGTCAGTGTTTCAAGCTGCTGTGCTTGAATCTTCTCGTTGCCCTTACTGATCACGACACTGTTTTTTATGGTGATAAATAGCATCACGCATAGCAGGATCAGCGCTAGGATTCGTAGGGCATTCCTCACTGAGAACAGGGATTCACTCATGCTGTTTACTCGTCCATTCAAAACAAAACAAAGACTTGCCTTTTTAGCTTGTTGAGGTAACGTTTTAGCAAAGTCACAAGGGATTATATACATGGACGCGTCAAAAAGCTTGCCTATCAGAAGGCATACGACTCTTTTAAAACGACTACCCGAAACTCGCTTTGCCACCCAGCTTGATAAAGCCAAGGCTAACTGGATTGTGTTTGGTGAACATCTTGAGCCCCGTAACTTCGAAGACATCGATTTTTTTACTGGTTTCTACAATCCAATCTTAGACACTTGGAAAGTTGGGCAGTATGAAGTTGCATTGATGGCTGGGCAACTCACTCCAGAGCACGAAATCATTTTGAAGAACCTTAACCTTGATTATGCGTCGCTTAATGAAGTGCCGGATCTCTCTACGCCAGGGCTGGTGGTTTTCGATATGGATTCGACGGCGATTCAAATCGAGTGTATTGATGAAATCGCTAAGCTGGCAGGCGTTGGTGAAGAAGTGGCAGAAGTCACCGAACGAGCCATGCAAGGGGAGTTGGATTTCGAACAAAGTTTGCGTCAGCGCGTGGGTAAACTGAAAGGTTCCGATGAAGCGATTTTGGAACAAGTACGTAGCCAACTGCCATTTATGCCTGACTTTGAAGCGCTGATTGCGACCTTTAAAGCATTAGGTTGGAAGACGGCGATTGCTTCCGGTGGCTTTACTTATTTTTCTGATTTCATCAAAGACAAAGTTGGCTTGGACTTTGCTCAATCGAACCAATTGGAAATTATCGATGGCAAGTTGACCGGTCAGGTACTTGGCGATGTTGTCTCTGCACAAACAAAAGCGGATATCTTGGTTGAACTTGCAGAAGAGTATGACATTGAACAACACAATACAGTGGCCGTAGGCGATGGAGCCAATGACTTGGTGATGATGTCTGCAGCAGGGCTAGGTATTGCTTATCATGCGAAACCAAAGGTAGAGCAACAAGCGCAGACATCAGTTCGATTTGCGGGGCTCGGTGGAGTGTTATGCATTCTGTCAGGCGCTTTGGTTAAGCAACAGAAAATCAGCTGGCAAGCAAAGCCATAAGCTCAAGGTTTAAGACCGACCAATAGAAAACACCGCCTATAGTTGGCGGTGTTTCTTTATTCGGTGAGTTCAAGCCTGACGACAACCTCTTCCGTGATGTCTTCAAACTCACTGTAACCGACGAGAGCAGTCAGTTCTTTTTCTAACTTGCTGGCTTGATGGACACCAAATTGAGTCAGGTCGCTCAAATCTTGGCGCAGCAAAGAGGTCATTGGATCAAAGATCGGCGCGGTTGAAATACGTGTGGCGTAGAACTCGCCCATCATGCGCGCTTTCTTAATAAATTGAATGCGCTCTTTCACACTGGTGAAATCTTGGTGCAATTTAGACTCGAGGCCCGTTATTTTACTGCCTACCTTCATCAGGCTGATATAAATGTCTTGATGCCTTGCTTGTGCGCCATCGATACGCTTGATGGGGTCGGCAATCAATGTGCTGGAGCGACCCTTAAACAGAGGTTCTAGCGAGAACAGTTGATTATGGCCCAAGCGAGCGTACAACTCGATGTGTTTTGGAAGTGGGAAGTTCACCCCTATCACTGGTGTTTTAACCGAAGAGGTGGCACTTTTACTAATAAAGATCGGAGTACTCAAGGTACGAGAAAGTAACACGCTGTGCAGCCTTTCTAGCAGTGGGTTACTTGGTAGCACCTCTTTTTGTTGAATGAGTTTGTCTTGGTTGTGTTCAATAATGCTATTAAAGAAAGCAATCACACGCATGGTTTTGCTGTCTTCGTCTATCACCATTTGCACACTACGGCCATCAGGACTCACTCGAATAATACGATAAGGTACCTCGGATAGGGGCAGTTTCTTATCGTAGAGCTGCAACTCACGGAAATTGATGTGAACCTCTTGCCCTGAACGCAGCGCAGTAGGTTCATCTAATCTGATGCCCAAGCCACGTTTGGAAATATCCATGGTGAAACCAGCGGCTTTTAGGTTGCCAGCATCCAATACCAACGGTGTTTTGAAACGGTAGCGAGGTTCCTTGCGACGTGATTGCGCATCGAAATAGATACCTTTAGGACTGCCAATGATCTTCCTCGGCTGACGAAATGAATTTAATGTGTTCGCAGGAACACGAGGTTTCTCCGTCAGTAGGTAATCTTGACCGGATTTATCATCAGCGATCTCTTGCAAAATACCGACATGTGTTAGTCTTTGTGAGCTTTCAGCAAGCTCAGAAGAGAACGCTGCAAGGTCATTTTTCTCTTGTTCAGAGAGTTCAAAAATTGAAATACGGAACGCACGCCAACTTGAACGTTTTGCACCTAAGTGCCAAAACAGTTGGCGTTGTTCTCTAGTCGCTTCTGGACGGAGCATTGAATAGAAGTAGGTTTTATTTTCATGCTCATGGGTAAAGGAATAAAGCACATTGGTTGTTCCTTTAACTCCTGGCGTAATAAGCGATGCCATTCTTTGCTCATGGAACAACGAACCAAATACTTGCTGATTACGTTCATCGTGCCAGTACTGCCATAACTTTTGGTTATTTGGCGTTAACATGGCCAACTTAAGTTCGCTACCTTCGAAGAACAGAGGTAGATTGCTCGTGTGCTTGAGAGCAATGTGTTCGTAACCACGAGTTCGAGCGCGAATGATTTTATCTTGGTTGTCATGACGAGCTCGTTTTGCTGCACTGTTTAGTGCTTCGTCAATCACACGAGCGATGATGTTGGTTTCCGTCAGGCGAATCGTTCTTAGGTAGCGAATCGAGTCATTTTCATAACAATCATCTACGGCCAGAACACGATAGGCCATTGGCTTTTCAATGCCAGCGACCTGAGACTTGCTCGCAAACTCAGTAAAACTCACCTGAATGACTTCTCCCAGACTGTATTTAAAAGCGCTAGGGACTTTGAATTTCGCCCCCGAACAAGAAAGGTCGATGCTCAACCCATGGATCACTTGCTCTTTTGAACGAACGATTTCCACTTGGGACTGTACTTTTAAACGCTTCTCTTGACGCTTTAGGTCATACCCAAGGTGCACAGGCTCTGCGAGAAAAGGGCTTTTCGGATCGGTCAGCGATCGTTCTTCACTCTTACCATTATTTTTGCTCATCACACGGAAGTTATTGCGTGTGTTGACCAAAGCCTCCCACATGCCCTCGGTGTAACCACCGTACTTTTTCAGGTTCTTGTGGTAAGCGTTAAAGGCGACATCATCCAGCCAATGTGGAATGCCATCTAATAAGTATTCACGACATTCACCTTTCACTCGACCTCGCAAATCAATGCTCTTTTTACAAGGAGCCATGACACGGTTGAGCTCCATCTTTACTAGAATTTTGGCCGATGGTGGCTCTCCTTCAGTCAATTGACCCAGGACGAAATCAAAGTCATCAGCGCCATAAACAGGGATGAGGCGTTCTGCGAGCGAGAGAATTTCAGATTGCTGCATTATTTCTGTTAAAGTATGTCGTTATTCGAATTATATCGGCTAAGCAAAGCAAAACTTGAGTATATCAATAGTTCTGCTCATATAAGGTCTGACATGGCTGTGCTTGGTCACATTTGTTGAAAAAACCGAGTGTTGAAAAAATCGAGGCATCATGGCGAAAGCAAAACGAGCGTATGTTTGTAATGATTGTGGCGCAGACTTCCCGCGTTGGCAGGGGCAATGTAACGCATGTGGCGCGTGGAATACGATTACTGAAGTTCGTATTGCAGCCTCTCCGACGGTTGCGCGCAATGAACGCTTGAGTGGTTATGCTGGTTCAGCAACAGAATCGAAAGTTCAAACCTTATCGGAAATCGATTTACAAGAAGTCCCAAGATTCACCAGTGGTTTTAAAGAACTAGACCGTGTTCTAGGCGGTGGTGTTGTTCCTGGCGCTGCGATTTTGATTGGTGGTAGCCCTGGTGCGGGTAAGTCGACCTTATTACTGCAAACCATGTGCTTACTCTCTTCTCAAATGCCAACCTTGTATGTGACGGGTGAAGAGTCTTTGCAGCAAGTCGCGATGCGAGCTTCTCGCCTTGGGCTGCCGAAAGACCATCTAAAGATGTTGTCGGAAACGAACGTCGATAAAATTTGCCAAATCGCCGAGAAAGAGCAACCTCGCATTATGGTTATCGACTCGATTCAAGTTATGCACGTGTCTGACGTTCAGTCGTCACCGGGCAGTGTAGCGCAAGTACGTGAATCAGCAACGGCATTAACGAGATACGCAAAGCAAAACAATGTCGCCGTCTTTATTGTTGGTCACGTAACAAAAGATGGTACCCTTGCCGGCCCGAAAGTACTTGAGCACATTATTGATTGTTCAGTTCTGCTCGATGGTGGCACTGACAGCCGCTTCCGTACTTTGCGTAGCCATAAAAACCGTTTCGGTGCTGTGAACGAGCTTGGCGTATTTGCTATGACGGGACAGGGACTGAAAGAGGTCAATAACCCTTCGGCGATTTTCCTATCCCGTGGTGAAGAGGAAACATCGGGTTCTTCCGTTATGGTGGTGTGGGAAGGTACGCGTCCTCTATTAGTAGAGATTCAAGCGCTAGTGGACTACTCACAACTGGCAAACCCACGTCGTGTTGCGGTTGGCCTAGAACAAAACCGCCTGTCTTTGTTATTAGCGGTACTGCATAAGCATGGTGGTCTTCAAATGGCAGACCAAGATGTGTTCGTGAATGTCGTCGGTGGTGTAAAAGTGACAGAAACCAGTGCTGACCTTGCGTTAGTTATGGCGCTTTTATCGAGTTTCCGCGATCGCCCGTTACCGAAAGATGTTGTCGTGTTTGGTGAGGTTGGCTTGGCGGGTGAGATTCGCCCAGTACCAAGTGGCCAAGAGCGTTTAAATGAAGCATTTAAACACGGCTTTAAGAAAGCGATAGTACCAGCAGCGAATATGCCTAAGGGCGGAATTCCTGGTATGCAAATCCATGGTGTGAAAAAACTCTCGGAGGCCATCGAAGCATTTGATGAGTTGTAAATGCCATCTTGTGCCCCAATTTAAGGGGTAACAATAATGTTGAACCCATCCTCATTATTCTTGAATTAAGCACACAAATTGCGAAGTTTGACTATTATTTGAGGGTGGAAAATCGACGTTAAAATTTTTTTTGTTCCAATGGCACGCAAAGGTATCCGTCTTGACAGATTGTGATATACTCTGCGCGCACTTTATACCTTATTAACAGAGTAAGACAATGACTGATTTATCAAAATACAGAAACATTGGTATTTTCGCGCACGTTGATGCGGGTAAAACTACCACAACTGAGCGTATCCTGAAGCTTACTGGTAAAATCCATAAGACTGGTGAAGTACACGACGGCGAGTCTACAACTGACTTCATGGAGCAAGAAGCTGAGCGTGGTATTACAATCCAGTCTGCAGCAGTAACTTGTGAGTGGAACGGTCACCGCCTGAACGTAATCGACACTCCTGGACACGTAGACTTTACAGTTGAAGTATACCGTTCACTTAAAGTTCTTGACGGTGGTATCGGTGTATTCTGTGGTTCTGGTGGTGTTGAGCCTCAGTCAGAAACAAACTGGCGTTACGCGAACGACTCAGAAGTTGCTCGTCTGATCTTCGTAAACAAACTAGACCGTATGGGTGCAGACTTCTTCAACGTTGTTGACCAAGTTAAGAACGTACTAGGTGCAAACCCACTAGTTATGACTCTACCAATCGGTCGTGAAGACGATTTCGTTGGTGTTGTAGACGTACTAAACCGTAAAGCTTACGTTTGGGATGACACAGGTCTACCAGAAAACTACGAAATCCAAGACGTTCCTGCGGACATGCTTGATGACCTAGAACAGTACCGTGAAGAGCTAGTTGAAACTGCTGTAGAGCAAGACGACGACCTAATGGAAGCTTACATGGAAGGCGAAGAGCCGACTATCGATCAACTAAAAGCTTGTATCCGTAAAGGTACTCGTGATCTAGCGTTCTTCCCAACGTTCTGTGGTTCTGCATTCAAAAACAAAGGCATGCAACTTATCCTTGACGCTGTTGTAGATTACCTACCAGCTCCAAACGAAGTTGATCCTCAGCCTCTAACAGATCCAGAAACTGGTGAAGCAACAGGTGAAGTAGCTACAGTAGACGCTGACGCGCCACTAAAAGCACTTGCGTTCAAGATCATGGACGACCGTTTTGGTGCACTAACATTTATCCGTATCTACTCTGGTCGCATGAAGAAGGGTGACACAATCCTTAACTCTGCAACTGGTAAGACTGAGCGTATCGGTCGTATGTGTGAGATGCAAGCTGACGAACGTAACGAACTTACTGAAGCTCAAGCTGGTGACATCATCGCTGTAGTAGGTATGAAGAACGTTCAAACTGGTCACACTCTATGTGATCCTAAGCACGAATGTACTCTAGAAGCTATGATCTTCCCAGAACCAGTAATCTCTATTGCTGTTTCTCCAAAAGACAAAGGTTCTACTGAGAAAATGGGTATCGCGATCGGTAAAATGGTTGCAGAAGATCCATCATTCCAAGTTGAGACTGATGAAGATTCAGGTGAAACTATCCTGAAAGGTATGGGTGAACTTCACCTAGACATCAAGGTAGACATCCTTAAGCGTACTTACGGCGTTGAGCTAGAAGTAGGTGCTCCACAGGTAGCTTACCGTGAAACTATCACTAAACCAGTTGAAGATAGCTACACGCACAAGAAACAGTCTGGTGGTTCTGGTCAGTTCGGTAAGATCGACTACCGTATCAAACCAGGTGAGCCAAACTCTGGCTTCACGTTCAAATCAACAGTTGTTGGTGGTAACGTACCTAAAGAATTCTGGCCTGCAGTTGAGAAAGGCTTTGCGTCAATGATGGATACTGGTGTTCTAGCTGGCTTCCCAACTCTAGACGTTGAAGTTGAACTATTCGACGGTGGTTTCCACGCAGTTGACTCATCAGCAATCGCTTACGAAATCGCAGCGAAAGGTGCATTCCGTCAGTCTATGCCTAAAGCAGGCGCGCAACTTCTTGAGCCAATCATGAACGTTGACGTGTTCACTCCAGAAGACAACGTTGGTGACGTAATCGGTGACCTTAACCGTCGTCGTGGTATGATCAAAGACCAACAAGCTGGTACTACAGGCGTTCGTATTAAAGCTGACGTTCCTCTATCAGAAATGTTCGGTTACATCGGTCACCTACGTACTATCACTTCTGGTCGTGGTCAGTTCTCTATGGAGTTCGCACACTACTCAGCATGTCCAGCAAACGTTGCTGAGCAAGTAATCGCAGAAGTTAAAGAGCGTGACGGTAAGAAGTAATTCTTAAGTTAACTCTTTAAAATCTCAAAGCCCCGCCTAGTGCGGGGCTTTTTACTATCTGTTCTCTCACTTTCTATCAACAGAACTTGTTGCAGGGCTCGTCGTTAAATCTTAGTTTTATTGAGCCAAGGTTATGGTCTCAAAGTCTCTAACCGTGGTCTTCTCAAATTCAGCAATCTCTTCTTTTATCCACTGGCTAAACGACAGTGATTTTTGTCGTTTCAGGTAACCAGTGTGAGCGCAAAGGTAATAAGCATCTTTTGGATGATATTGGTTACAACGAAAGTGAAGTACAAAAGGAAATTCAGAAACCGTTTTGGCGAGATTGAACGCTAGCTAAAGAAAAAGCCAACGGGCAATTCACCGCTGGCTTTGTACTTGGTGGTTTCACTTTAAGGCATCGCTTTCACTTCTACCGTAATCGTGTCCTGGTATCTTCCCGCACGGGCAAAATCAATGTTGCCTAGCGTTACTTCGAGAGGTAAACCCCACCGCTTAGTATCTTCATTATTAGAGAAGGTATAAACCGACTTCTGGTTTACCTGGGTATGGTTAAACTTGAGGGTATAGGGAATCGTAAAGTCTGGTTCTGACTTTTGTTTTAACTCACCATACTTTTGTTTAATGACTAAGCGAACGTTTGAATTAGACAGAAGATCAAAATCAGACCGGTAGGTTCGGTTGGATTCAAGTTCACCTAACTGGAAGCGATAACCTGAATTGCCGGAGCGCTGAAGGTTGGGAGTATTCGGTGCAGAGTTAAATGCGACAAAGGCGGGTACCTTTAGTTTTACTTTTGCATTCTTGGTCTCTTCTTTTCTATCTAGTGAAATGGAGGCTTCTAGCAGGCCGGTATAATTCCCAGAGGCAGATGTTTTGGCCTCTGGGACTTTAATCCAAAACTTGGTTCTCTGGCTATTATCAAGTGGAAGTTGGAACCCTTTATTAGGAAAGTGGCTTAATTGACGAAAGTTTTTGTCTAAGATCGTCAGGGGCAAGTTTCCACTTATTGAGCTCAAGTAGCTAGATTGTTTATTGTTAATCGAGACCATGGCCATCGGAAAGCGGCAGCGTTGGATGTCTCTTGAGAGTTCAAGATAGACGGGTATATAAGCGCCTAAATCGCGTTTAAATTCGACGTTACTTCTGTCGACATTGAGCGTCCATTTGCCACTGCATTCCGCCCAGACTGAATGGGAAAGTAGGGCAAAACCAAGCACTGAGAGTTTGATTCGGTGTTTCATTGTTTATCCCTCTTTAATAAGTAAAGTGGGTAGATAAATCAGATTTTCATTTGTATCAGGGACGTTCAGTTTCGTTGGGGAGAAGCCATCTATCATGATGGTGTAATCGCCCGGCGCAACGCCTTCTACAACAAATCTACCTGATCGGTTAGTGAAAAAATCATACGTTTTCTGTTGTCCAACTAACTGACCTTGGAATAGTTTTAATGGTTTATTCTGGCTAAGTTCAATCGTACCAATGATGGTTTTCGATGCTGCTGACCCTATTTTTATTAGATGACCAGTCTGTGACCCTGGCGTGATGTTGTACTCGTGGTCGCCAAAGTCATAGCCGACAGGAGCATCCGGTACGTTGATGTAAATGCTGGATAACTGATGCCCACCCGATAATTGAACGGCATTATTAATTGTAGAAGTTGATATGGCTTCTGCGGGATCATCCGCGACCGCATTTATTTCTACGTCTGCATCTAACGAGTCATGAACCGCGACGATGGCCACTGGACCATTGATCGGACGTGACCAAGCCAAGTTACCATCAGCTAAGGTCAGTGCTGTACTAGCTCGTAAAGACGCCGTTTGATAGCTGTCCGTATTATCAAACTCTAGGTGGGAGACCTTGGCATCGGCAATAAATCGGTTGGCAACATAATCGCCTTCAACGGAATAGGTTTGTGAATCTGCATCGCCTTCCGCGGTCATAGCATAGCCATAGCTGCCAGTGTAATCATCGGATGGACGTTGGAATTGTGCTCGATAAGTATCGGGCTCATTCGAATAGGAAACATTGGCGTTATATTCCCCAGAAACCGAATTCCAATCCCAATCCGCGGAGAAGGTGAAGCGCGTTTCATCAATATTGTCGTTTGGGTTCTCCTCTTTTTCTACACCAGCAGAGAGCGAGAGGCTATACCATTGCCACGCAATTTCTGACGAAACTAGCCATTCAATTTCCTCTTCTTCAAAATCACGATAGTCCCCAGTTAAGATGAGATTGAGATCATCCGTAATGGTAAATACATAGTTAGAGAACACTCGTACCCCTGTCGCTGAAGGGCCAATTTGCCAAGGCAGTGAAAAATACTGATCTTGATATTCAGCACCTAAGCGAAAGTTTGGTGAGCCATAACTGTCCGTTCCCCAAAGTTGATGAGAGTAATCCAGGCTGTAAATGCTGCCAGTTTCATCATTGGGTTTGTTGTTTTGAGCGGAGGCCCTTAACCCCAAATTCCCCCAATCTGAACCAATGGTAGCGATAACACCAAGTTGTTGCCCATCTGGGTGATACAAGCCGTTTACGCCAAGCGTTAAGGTATCGCTGATACCGTAATCGTAATACCCAGACGTTACCCATTGCTCATCATCGTATTTGAAGTTGTTGTCCTCAATCGTCGAAATCAGTCCTGAGTAAAATCCAAAATCAGAGATGCCTTCACGCAGTAGGCGAGAATTGAAAAATTGGCTATAAACAATGGTGTCTGTGCGGCCTGATTGATAACTGATGTCTAACCGAACATCATTAGTGCCAGAGACCAGCGGAAGGTCATCAAGGGTGTATCGGCCTGGTGGAAGTCGGATTTCGGTGAGGAAAATATCATTGATGTAAATCTCCACATCAGCACTTTCGTTAAGCACTAAAGGTTGTGTACCACCATTTTGAATATTGCGAGTTGGTTGAAGGTCTTGATACAAACGCTCAAATGCAACGCCGCCTAACGGTGTACTAGGTAAATGACCGGCACTGGTTTGAGTCACATCACCGAAGGTTAAACGCCAAGGCGTGCTCGGTTCATCGAAGAAGAGTCTTGCCTCCCCACGATAAACGTCAGAGTCAATATCGTCGCCATCAGTAATAAAACCCGAGACGTCGATATTGGCACCACGAACCCCACCTATGTTGGCCTTCACCAACCATTCTCCTAACCATGTCTGCGTATTTTCACTGTCTGAATCGCTAAACAAGGTGTAATCAGTACTGGCATTGAAGGTGTTTTGCATGGTCCAAAATGCACTCTCTGAATATTGCGCAGGCTCGTATTTACTGCCGAAAGAAAGCAGAAAATCAGCCGCTGCGGATTCATCAATCACGAGGTTGATGCTTTGATCTGATGAATTGAATTCTGCTGCTATTCCCATCTGCTTCAATTGCTCGACCGTGACATACTCATCTGGTAAGTTTCGGAGGGCGTCGAGCGTACCAGCATTGACTAATTGCTCAGTTGCTTGTGTCAATTGTTCTACATTGATGGAGCCAACTGTGATCCCATCCGAATACGCATCGATTTCCCCAAGGGTCCTTTCCCCCCATATCAACGGAAATGGAAATAACCAACTTTGAGCAGTTGCAGTTTGCAAGGTCAGCAAGAAGATAAGGCCTATAATGAGATTCTTCATGAAAACCTCATTAGTCTAATGTTTTTACGGTGACTTTCTTTGGTTGTCCTAACTTGCTAGGAAGGGCGTATTTCACCGTGCTACCCGGCATTAAATAAGCACTACTCTTATTGCTCAACACTTCCCAATCGATAGTCTCGTTTGACTTGCCTCCGGAGAAATTGAATTCCATCCCGTTCATATTCAGTACGCGTTTGCCATCGTTGGTTAACGCAACTTGGTTATTTTGAATCGACGCTTTTGGAATGGATTTACTGGATGCCGGTGAAACGAAGGCAAGGGTCGCAAACTCTAATAGCATTGAGATCGAACTGTCATCCGTCTCGTCTTCGACCTGATTTTCAAGTTCAATCTGAGTAAAGATAATTCGGTAGGTGACTGTCTGGCTGATGTTACCTTTCGGCATATGACGGACGCGGAATGTTTGTGATTTTTGTCCATCGATTTTGGCTTGAGGTGGGAGAACTAAGAAGTCCTCTTCTGATGGCGTTAAGATTTCCTCCCCACTAGAGAAATCAGCTTGATAGACACTCACTTCAAGCAGAATGGGCTCTTCTTCTACATTTGTTACTTTATAAAGCCCTTGGGAACCCCGTCCCACATCATCAAGCTCTAAGTAAATCGGACTTACCTCATAAGCAAATAAGACAGAACTGAACAATAAAGAAAAGAGAAGAGTGGTGATCCTAGCCATAGATTTATCTCCCTATAACAAACTTGGCTCGATAACCGAGCCAAGTTTTTTTGCCTTTACCTTTAAAAGATATTATCTATAAAGATGTCGTTCGGTTAAGGCATTACTGGACCTGATGCAGCAAGGCTTACTTTGATACGACCTTTATATTTACCAGCTCGTGCAAAGCCTGAATCTTCAGGTTTCACGTAAATTGGATGCTTGTTGATCTTGTTCACCAAGTGCTCACCAACTGATGGAAGCGGAGTTGCCATTTGCTCCATGCCATGGTGGTTTTTAGTGTTCGCAACGGTTTCAGAGCCAATTTTTACTTTATAGTTAATTTTCATGCCCATATTGTGTTTAGTAACACCGCGAAGTTTGTAAGCGGTTACTGAGAAGTCCAAATCAGTACCGTAGTTACACCAAGCGCGTAAGTTACCAACTAACACTTTCTTGTTGTTGAACCCGTTATCCCACGAATCTGAGTGCACTTTGTTTGCTTTACGCAGAACATTGTTTTTCACATCTTTCTTACCGATTCGTAGTAAACAACGTTTTGGCACACGACCTTCAATACGAATCGTTTTTTGGTCAGTTTTGCTCAGCGTTGTAAAGTCTACTGGGTTGTTAAACTGAACCGCAGAAGCGCCAAAAGAAAGTGAAGCAGCAGCTGCAGCTACAGCTGAAGCAAGAAGTAACTTTTTCATAACTCAATCCCTCGTTAGTAATGAATGCATATCGTTGCATCGCTCTACTAGCTTATGAGGGGAGGAGTCTCTCAACCTCACCGACAAAGGTGAGATGATGTTATTAGTTAGGGTGAAAAAGGGGTGAACTTGGTTCAACTCTATTTGATTACACCCTGACTAATGTTGAATTAATCAATAATCCTTTTTTATTTCTTATAGTTAGCTTAGAACTGATCTTTTGCCATCGCCATTAACTCGTAGCGAGAATGCACATCTAATTTATGCAATACGTTGGACGCATGAGTTTTGACCGTATTCACACTCACATTTGAGTGTCTTGCGATTTGCGTATTAGAGAGACCTTGAAGCATGAGTTTGCACACTTCACTCTCTCTTTTGGTAAGCAAGAATTTAGAGCTAAGCTCTTCGGCCGCGACGACAGGGTTTTCAGTCCCCTGTTGGTAGTGATGAATGGCTTTATTTAAGATGTGGCGCGGGAACCAAACATCGCCATTTGCGACCGCAGAGACGGCTTTGGGAAGCAGTTCCAGTCCATGGCAAATCTGCCCTGAGTAGCCTTTTTCTAGCCACTCTAATGAGGTTTGGGAGCTGACATTAACGGCGATCCACTTTTCATCTCGTTCGTTAGGCGCAATACCATATCGTTTAGGGCATGGCATGGTCTGTACGTCGAACAATATGATTGAGTTGAGACTGTTTTCATCCAACTGGGTGAAGCGGTCGCTATTGACGAAGTTGACGTATGGAAAGGAAACCTTAATTAAGTCGCGAATCACCCTAGAGTATGAATTATCTCGACTTAAAAGGTGTACAACAAAATGCTGAGTACTGAATTCCATGGCAAATATTCCTGTAGGTCTAGTCTTTGATTTTTTATTAACCTAGTTCTCAACGCGTTGATGTATAAAAGTATTTAACGAATAGACTGCGGCATATGATTCATGCATTTTCATATTGTTGTAAGCAAAACTACGCTAACAAATCATGTGCACCTGTATTAAAAAAGGTTAGTACCAAATGACTAGAATACAAATATCGATAAGACAATAAGTTAGGAAAATAAGCGGTGAAGCTAGAGCGGGCGGAGTATGAAAAGGTATGAAAAGAATCACCCCTGATGCGCAACTTTGTCAGCATCAGGGGTGATATTGGGGTGAGTTAGGAAGGATAATTACAAATCTTCTTCCCAAACAACGAGATCGCCTTTCGGCCAGTTGTGACCAATTTCATGATACTTTTGTTCAAGCACATGACGTTTTATCTTGAGTGTTGGTGTGAGCACGCCATTCTCTATACTCCACGGGTCTTGGATCATCAATACCCCTTTAATCTGTTCATGAGACTCTAAATCTTGGTTCATTCTCTCAATCACTTTACGAGTGGTACGAGCGTAGCGCTCTCGATCAAAGTTCGGGAAGTCATGTGGCACGACCAACAGAATCGGTGCAGGCAGACCTAAGCCGATCAAGCACATCATTTCTACACGGCTGTACTCAAAGAGCTTATTCTCAATTGGTACTGGAGCAACAAACTTACCCTTGGCGGTTTTAAAGGTGTCCTTTTTACGACCTTGAATGGTGAGGTAGCCTTCCGCATCAATAAAGCCGATATCGCCTGTATGCAGCCAACCATCGCTGTCAAATGACTCTTGAGTTGCGATGTCGTTTTTGTAATAACCCGAGAATAAGCCGTTACCACGAACCATGATTTCATCATCGTCAGCAATTTTGAGTTCAATACCTGGGCCTGCATTACCAACCGAACCAATTTTATCTGCTCGGAATGGGTAGTTGAGGGTGCTGTAAGCGAAAGATTCGGTCATGCCCCAAGCTTCGGTAATGTTGAGGCCGACACTGCGGTACCACTCCAATAAGGCAGGAGATACTGGCGCAGAGCCACATCCCAATACACGTGCTTGATCAAGGCCAAGGCCGTCAGCCAGCTTCTTCTTAATAAGAGAGTTGACGAAAGGAATCTTCAACAGAATATTGAGTTTTTTCTGTGGCAGTTTGTCTTGAATACGTTGTTGGAACAGTGTCCATAAGCGTGGCACGGAGATAAACAGCGTAGGGCGGTGCATCTTCACGTCTTCGATAAAAGTATCGAGTGACTCTGGGAAAGCAGTCGTTACGCCACCCATGACTGACGAGCCAAAGATGTATACCCGCTCAGTAATGTGCGCAAGCGGCAAGTAAGAGAACAAGCGATCGTTTTCTTGTATACCAATATGGTTGATCAGTTGTTGTACTGACCAACTGAACGCGCCATAGGTCAGCATTGCGCCTTTAGGCAGGCCAGAAGTACCAGATGTATAAACCAGAGACATTAGCTTATCATCGTAGTGCTGAGGACGCTCCTCACTCGGCTGCGCATTAGCGATCAATGCTTTAAATTGATGTTGGCACTTCGGCGCGGTATCGTAAGGTAAAGCAATGCTGATCACATCAGGCATGGCATCAATGACTTGTTGGGTCGCGGCCGGATCATCCAACTTACCGCCTATGATCGCTTTACTTTCACTGTGTGTGAGGCAGTACTCAATGGTATCTGCACCCGCAGTCGGGAAAATAGGTACGCTGACGTAATCGCCGAGCATCATGGCAAGGTCACAGATAAACCATTCGGCACAGTTTTTTGAAACCAGCGCGACTTTATCGCCCGGCTGAATCCCCAAATTGCGCAAAGCGGTAACCAATTTTAGTGCTTGGTCGGCCACTTCGGCGTAGGTGAACTCAACAAACTGTCGGTTGATGATTTGTTTTAAGTAGACTTCATCTGGGCGCTCCGCTGCCCATTTGAGAATCATTTCATTTGGTGGTGGGAGAGCGCAAGTCTGCTCACTTAACTCGTTAGGCTGAATCATTCTCTAACTCCATGTTAATCGCAGGTTTGTTGTTGTTAATGTAATGTTAACGATAGCATGAGTGTGATTATTTGGGGAGAGAAAAAACAGTAACTTGCTGTCAAGGATCACAGCTTATCGATTCTTTGGGCCAAAGTACGGTTAAGTCCATCATTAAGGTGTATTGGTGAGGTGCTTTTTATAGTGCTGATAAAGCTTCATCACTTTCGCGACATAGAGCCGAGTTTCCTCAATTGGCAGTGCTTGTGTCAGTCGAAAATAGACTTCTTCATCATTTAATTTATTCATTTCTTTAGTAAAATTTGGAATGGACTGTGTATAAGACAAGTAGCGCATTAAATTCGATAAACCGCAGTTGTAGGCCGCAATTGCGAGTAAGGTTCGACTCTTTTCTGAGTGAATAGCGTGTAAATACTCCGTTTCGAGAATATGTAAATATGCCGTGCCTATATCGATATTAAACTCAGGCTCAAACAATGCTTCTCTTTCTATCCTTCGGCCAAAATAGAGCTGCTGAGAGACTTCTAATGCTCCACCGTTTTCCATTACCTGCATCAAGCCAATTGCATCGGCATGAGATACCGCATTGGGGTTAAATGCGCTTTCCGTATGAATGACAGCAAGAATAAGAGCAGGATCAATCTGCCATTGTTTTGATGCTGCGACGATGGTGGGTAAATACTGTAACGCCGCAGGCGATGTTGGCTTTTTGATGAACGAATAAACGGTTTGGGAAGAAGGCGTATTTTTTCCTCGAAGTTCAATAACGTGATTTCTTGAACTGGTAGAGGCGGTTGGAGCAGGTTTTAGCCTGAGCTTCTTATTGTTCAATGATTGCCGATTTTGTTGAGCAACGGAGTTTTTGTCTACCGCAGTCATTTTTGCTTGAATTGGGTAAGAGGCATAAAGCAAAACACTGCTCAAGACGATGAGAAGGTGGTTTTTGAATAATGGAGAGTAGAAAGACATCTCGACTCCGGTTAAAAGTGTTTGTGCCCTTTTCTTAATTTATCGTGCAACCATTGATGGTATTTGCCGTAGTCAGAGTGTATTGGCCAAATCAACGAGGCGTACAGCTGCTTCCCAAATAACGCACTTTCGCTGGGGGCCTTTGCTAACACCCCCTGATGCATGGAGTTATCAATCGTATGTTGCGGAAGGAACGCCATGCCTTTTTTAGCAATACACAATTCCATGATGGTACTGATGTCATCGAGTATCCACATGTTGTTTTTGGCTACATTCGAAAGGTCGATCAAATCTTCGCACCCATCCAATAAGAGTAGTCGAGACTCAGTGGGCTTACCCTCTTGAATTAACTCTCGATGCACAATCCAATTGCAGTTGACGGTAAAAAGCTCATCAATATTAAAGTCTAATTTGGTGCGGTGATAAGGGTTGCAGATGGCAATATCGATTTGGTTATTATTGACGTATTGACCCAGAATTCGACTTGGTTTAGTGACGACAGTAAGTTCAATTTCAGGAAAGGCTTCTGAGAACTCAATGAGTGCACTTTTGACTTCGTTGTTAAACACCAGAGAATCAATGCCGACTCGCATATGGTATAGATCAGTTCTCAACAGGGATTCGGCGATTTGGCTCAGTTCGTTGTACTTGTTGATGATGGGCGTTGCCAGCTGATAGATCTTCTTTCCCCGTTCTGTTGGTTCAACTTGTTTGTTGCTTCTGTCTATTAGCAGATAGCCTAGCTCCTCTTCTAAGCTCTTCACCGCACCACTTACCGTCGATTGAGACTTACCTAACTTTCTCGCTCCACTGCTGAAAGAACCATAAGTGATCACGGCATGAAAAGAGATCAGATTGTCGAAGGGCAGTTTCATCGAGGTGCTTCCTCTTTCCTCTAGTCCTTAAGTTTTAGCTTAATGGGTATGAAGAAGGCTTAACTAACAATTTAGCTAAGTGTGACATGTGTCACAGTTTGGGTTTGTGGTACAAAATCTTATTTTTGCCAGTCAAAGAAGAAGAGTGATAGCTAATTGACTGAACTGTAGATAGAAGTTTTTTCTGATACCTCTAAAGAATAAGGACAATTGGAATACAGAGTATTGGCAGAATCGGTCACACCGATGTTGTTCATTTTTGAGACAGTGATCCGGTGTCTACGATCAAAGTGCTAAGCAATTAGTACGAAACAAGGAAAGAGGGACAAACCATGATTACTAAACTTTATGTAGACATTACAAACTACCTAAATGAACTTAAAAATGATGAGCAAGGTGTAACTGCTATTGAGTACGGATTAATCGGTGTTGCAATGGCGGCATTCTTGATTCTTACCTTCGCTTCTGATGGATCTCTTATTACGGCATTGGATGGAGCGTTTGATGACATTGCTGCTGACTTGGATGCATTCTGAAACTAAAACAGGTTTTCCAAATATTGAATGTTGTTTTTATACATCACGTTAGCAACAGTCTGTCTTGTTGTGTCGCTTTCTGATATCAGAGAGCGAACCATCAAAAACAGTCACGTATTGGTGATTGCCGTTTTAGCGATTGCGATTGGCATTGCAGACTTTTCACTATCAAGTCTTTGGGTTTTAGGTATTTGTTGGTCTGCTTTGCTTTTCCTCCATGTAATTAGGGTACTTGGAGGAGGGGACGTAAAACTTATTGCTGCTTTTTCTTTCTCACTCCCAACTCAAAGCCTTTTAGAGGCATTGATTTTCGTTGGGATATACGGAGGGATATTGGCAGTAACCTACCTGATACTACCGCGACCATCTCACGTTACTGGAGAGGGTAAGAAATCTCAGATCGGGCTCCCCTACGGTGTTGCAATTTGTTGTGGGTTTTATACGGCACTTCTTTTGAAAACATCCGTTTAAAAAACGGGAGGGGCGTATGCGATCTCGTATAGGGATGGTTTTTGCACTGTTAGCATTACTGTTTGGAGGCATCGGACTTTACAACCATATGACTGCCCAGCCTCAACAGCAAAATCCAACCGTATCCCAACCAAGCAATTCAGATGAGCCACAGGCTCATTATGTTCAGGTCTGGCGTGCGAAGAGCAATCTAGAGCGCGGAACACCTATTGAAATCGATGATGTTCAAAAAGAGCAGATGTTGCTTAATATCGCTTTAGAAGAGGGGATTAACTCCGATATAAAGCTGGATTTCTCACCGTCTACTCTCCTTTCAAAAAACATTGAAGCTGGAAAAATCGTCTTCTCTGAATATCAAGTTAAAGAAAACGATCCTCGTTATATCGACCTTCTCATTACCGAAGGGAAAGAGCCGTATTCTTTACTGGTGAGTACTCGTAACTTGGTCAAAGGTTATATCCGTCCAGGTACTAGTGTTGATGTGCTTTCCGTGGGCTCCCCAAAAGAAAACTTATCCGATGAAGATACCGACGCAATTGATTTTAGTGGCGTGAATGCACAATTGATTTTGAGAAACGTCAAAGTGCTCAGTGTCGGTAATACCAAAGAGCCAGTGGACTCCCGAGTTAAATCAAATGTCTCAAGTGAAGATGATCATCAAATAGTCATCGTTGTTGAAGTCGAGCCCAGTGAGATCGCCAAGTTATCTATCGCGCAGAAAACGATGCATCTAGAGGTATATCGAAGCCATCGCTATAAAGATCCTGTTTTCGCGGAAGTTCGTGATGTGATCGGCAATTATAGTGGCGTGACCGAGTTAAGAGGATCTTCTCGTCAATCTGCCCAAGGAGAGGAGCTGTGATGAAAACAAAAAGGATATTCTCATACGCTTGGTTTTTGGTGTTTTTATTTAGTTTTTCCGCTTTCTCTGGTGATCGTTATATCACGGTCAGTGATGGTCAACACATTGAGGTGAAAGAACCGATCTCGACCGTATTTGTCAGTGACCCTGAAATCGTCGACTACAACGTTGTAAATGAAAATACCGTCGTTGTTTTTGCCAAGGATGTCGGGCAAGCCAGATTCATCATTTACGGTAAATCGAAGAAAGTGCTGCTCTCTGACCGAATTATTGTCGATATTGATCTGTCGTTGGTCCGACGTCAAATCAAGCTTCACTACCCTGAACTCAACATCAAAGTGGAATCGGTGGGTAATCAGGTCGCAGTGAGTGGGGTTGTTGAATCTGAACAGCAACGTGATGATATTTATCGAATGGTCGCTACTTTGCTCGGAAGAGACAAAACGGAGAAGTGGGAAGAGACCCAAGTCTTGGAGTTTGAAAGTGATGCTTACGATGTTGAAGAACCTCAAAGCATGATCTTTGCTCGCAATATGACGTGGGAAGGCATATTAGAACTTATTGAGGTCGCGACGGATCAACAGGTCAATGTGAAAATATCGGTCGCTCAAGTGACAGAAACGTTCGCTCAAACTGTAGGTGTGGATTGGTCTTCTGTTGGCGCGGATGTCGGTGAGTTTTTATTCCAACAATTTGATGCTGCCGATCTCACCACTTTGATCACTGCACTTGGTAATGAAAACGTTGCCCAAGTCCTCGCCGAGCCAAACCTTACCGTTATCTCAGGAGAGTCTGCCAGCTTCTTAGTTGGTGGTGAAGTCCCTGTGATTGTTACCACCAATAATAATATCAACATTACCTTTCGAGAGTTTGGTATCAAACTCGACCTTACCGCGAAAGTCCTTCATGAGGGCAAAATTCGAATGCGTCTCATGCCTGAAGTTAGCGAAGTAGAAAGATACATTCGCTCTGCTGGGCTGGAAGTACCCCAATTTGCGACTCGAAGAGCGATGACCACGATTGAACTTGGTGATGGCGATAGTTTTGTACTTGGTGGGCTGATGAGTAGTGCCGATTTAGAAGAGCTGCAAAAAATTCCACTTCTTGGCGATATTCCTGTTCTCGGCGCTGCGTTTCGCAAAGCCTCTACAGATAGACGACGCACGGAGCTGATCATTGTTGCGACCGTTAATCTTGTCAAACCAATGAAGAAGAAAGACATCCAAATGCCCTACATGAGCAAAACGTCGACACTTCGCCGTTGGTTGAAAATTTCGGATAGTGAAGAAGGCAACAAAGGCAATGACCCAACCATTCAATTGCTGTCTCAGGGAGGTTTTATTCAATGAAAACTTTATTTGTGGCAGTGCTAAGCGCGTTATTACTTTCTGGGTGTGCTGAGCGTTATTTCAATGGACCAGGAGCGGAAGCGCTTATTTACCCTGAAACCCATATCTATCAGTTTACGGTGAAATCTACTCAACAAACGGAAGAAAAGTTGAACATGATTTTTGACACGGTTGACGAGATAGATTCAGGGGCGAGTTACCTTGTTGAATATCGGAGCAATAAGGGTAAAAAAGTGGTTTATAAATCACTTAAAGACAAGACGGCGTTGCGTTTGAGAGCGGATGAGTTTGTTGTGCGCCAAAACAGTTCGCTGTCGAATGACATCCAACTGACGATTACTTACCACGCATTAGTGACGCACCAGTGCGCACCTTCTGAGATAGAAGAGGTGAATGTCAGTCGGAATTGCTTTTCTGAAGTAGCTCGGATGAAGCAAGTCTCACACAAGGAACGTATCGTGGAGGGATTGTGATGTTTGACTTAGGAAAATCTCTCAAAGAGAGCAAACCGCAAATCATAGAAAGTGCACATGGGCCAACAGGGTGTGTACTGCTTTACCAGAGCTTAGAGTGTATGTCTCTGGTTCAAGAAATGTTCGAGTTTGAGGGGTGGAGTGCACCAACGTGCGTAAAACAGAGTTCGGTTCCTAAAGGTTTTTACTCTGAGCAAAGTGGGAATATTGTCATTCTTGAACTCACGGAGTCATCTGACATTGTCACGGATGCTCAAGCGTTAACCAACCAAATGCCGACCCACAAAGGTATTATTGTCATCGGTACAGAAGACTCCATCTGCGTCTTACGTCAGCTCAAAGAGTTAGGGTTCTATTATCTTTATTGGCCAATCAACAAGCACGAGTTTGCTGATTTCGTCATGAATGTACATCGTAATTTGCAGACTTACACAGGGGTAAGTAAACAGCGAAAAGCAAAGCGTGTTGCAGTTGTCGGAAGCAAAGGTGGGATAGGGACGTCGTTTATTGCCACTGAAATTAGCTCGAAGTTAGCCGCCAATAATATCGATAATGTGTTGGTCGACCATCAATACAATGACAGCAATATTGATGTGCTCCTTGCGTTAGATGACTTCAAATCTCGCTCCATCGACGAATACTCTGTCCCTATCCATGAGTTAGATACGGAAGGGGCATTAAGTCATCTGACCAAAGTGCGTAAAAACCTACGTTTACTTTCACTTAATAGTGACCGATCTCAGTCAGACATTTTCAGTTATAGCCAGACACTTTGCGAATTATTGAGTCGAAACACCAACTTTATGATCGAAGACTTCTCGGGAAGCGTCGACTTTCGTGTTGACCCCAATATGTTGATTGAAAATTACGACGTGGTCGTGGTGGTTTTTGAGCCTTCGGTTTCTTCCGTCCGCAATGCCAAAGCGTTACTTGAACAGCTTGAGAATAAGCAGCTTTCAATGAGCAAGCGGATCCGGATTATTACACTTGCAAATCACCACCGACCAGAGAACACGTTTGTTATCGAACAAAATGATCTCCAGAAATATCTTGGTTCTGAAGTCAATCTTGATATGGGGTATTGTCGCTCACTGGCTCACCTTCTTATTGAGGGCAAGCGCGCGCACAAACACGATCGAAATATCAATCATGCTATCGATGATCTTACTCGTTTGATCAATGGACAATCCACTCAACATGCTAGCGGTTGGCTCGCTAGATTGGGGGTAAGATGAGTTCAAATAAAGAGATCTACACGGCTTTTCGGTCACAGATTTTTGAGGCTCTAGATGTTGAAGCAATACAAAGCCTTTCTCGTTTGGAAATTGAAGGGCAAATCCGAAACGCTGTCGATGTTTTAGCGACGAACTTTGATCGTCCAGTCACGACCATGATGAAGTCAAGTTTGGTCAAAAGCATGCTGGATGAACTCTTTGGTCTTGGGCCGATTCAATCGCTGGTTGATGACCGAGCGATAACCGACATCATGGTAAATGGCCCCAATAACGTCTTTTTTGAGAAGCATGGCAAATTAGAAAAGTCGGACATTACCTTCATCGATGAAGAGCAAGTCCTGACGATAGCAAAACAAATTGCTGCGCGGATCGGACGTCGTGTGGATGAGCTTTCTCCTACCGTAGATGCGCGTCTTGAGGACGGTAGTCGTGTCAACATCGTTATCCCACCCATTGCCTTAGATGGTACCTCAATTTCGATACGTAAATTCCGCGAACAAAATATCGGGCTAGAAGAGCTTGTTGATTTTGGTTCACTGTCGATGGACATGGCGAGATTGTTATCAATTGCTTCCCGTTGCCGAATGAACATTCTGATCTCGGGTGGTACGGGTTCAGGTAAAACCACCTTATTGAATTCGCTTTCACAATACATCAGTGAAGACGAGCGTATTGTGACAATTGAGGATGCGGCAGAGCTTCGTTTAGAGCAACCCAACCTAGTTCGCCTAGAAACGAGAGCGGAGAGTGTGGAACACACGGGCTTAGTGACTCAGCGTGATTTGGTTATTAATGCGCTTCGTATGCGCCCTGATCGAATCATCCTCGGTGAGTGTCGCGGCTCAGAAGCATTTGAGATGCTCCAAGCAATGAATACGGGTCACGAAGGCTCCATGTCGACACTGCATGCTAACTCGCCACGAGATGCAATATCACGCGTGGAATCCATGGTAATGATGGCGAACTTAAATCAGCCTCTCGATGCTATTCGACGCGCGATTGTGAGTGCTATTGAGCTGGTGGTTCAAGTGAACCGACTGCGTGATGGTTCAAGGAAAATAACCAGCATCTCTGAAATCGTAGGGCTCGAAGGCGATAGCGTGGTGATGGAGGAAATCTTCCGTTTTCAATACGACGAAGTGGGTTATGGTGAAGCAGTAAGAGGACGCTTTATGACCGAGGGCCTTATGCAGCGCTCCGAGCTTGTTAAAAAAGCACATTTTTACGGCTTGTATGAAGAGCTGATGCAAGCCTTCCAAGGAGCAAGATCATGATGTTATGGATTGCTTTTATCTTATTTGGTATTGCCGTTTTGCTTTTAACGAGCCATCGAAGAAGCAAAATAGGGAATTATTTTCCAGAGACTGAAGTCGACGAAGATATTATTGCGGCGATTAATTTGAACGCATTGATGGAACAAAAGCGTTGGCAGAGATTCAAAAATAATTTATCTCCCGCAATAAAGGTTTTAGGACCAAGAGCAAACTTTATTATTTTTGTGTTTATCGTTCTTTCTGCTTATTTAAGTTATTACGTCATTTATGAAGTTCTCAATATTAAATCAATGCTACTTTCTATTGGTATTTTTACATTTTCAGTAGTTTGGGCCTATTACTGGTTGAAAAATAAACGTCGCTTAGATTTCGAGAAGAAGTTTCCGGACGCATTGAACATTTTGATGAGTGCCGTAACCGCGGGTGAGAGTTTAATGCATGCTTTTTCTTTTGTTGGCGAAAACATGGAAGGAGAAGTCGGGCGAGAATTTAAAGAAATGGGGGATCGACTTAAGCTGGGGGAAAATGCAGAAAAGGTGTTACTTCGCTCTTGTAAAGCATTTCCTTACCCTGAATACATCTTCTTTACCATTACGATACGCGCCAATATTAACCGTGGTGGACAACTAAAAAATGTATTGGCAAGGCTAATTCGCATTTTGGTTGATGCCAGAACGTTAGAGTCGAAAAAAATGGCGATGACCTCTGAGGCTCGTATCTCCGCTAAAGTAGTCGCTGCAATACCGATCGCATTTGCATTCATGGTCAATCAAATTGATCCGAGCCACATCGACTTTATTCTTAATGACCCTCAAGGGCGGATGGTACTTTACTATGTTGTAGGTAGTGAGGTGTTAGGTTTATTCGTTGTTTGGCTTCTTGTAAAAGGAGTAAGACGATGATTTTATCACTGAGTATTTTATTGATTATTTTTTCGTTGTCATTTTTGATTTATGACTATTATTTCACTCGTAAAAAAGAGTTGGTACTGAGCAAGTATCTTAAATATGGCCAAAAACAACCAACAAAGAAAAAAATCGATTCCTTCATTGTTAAATTTGGTGAAGGAAACAAAAAAGATTTAGAGCAAAAACTTATTAACGCCGGATACTACAATAAAGATTTAGCGAAATATTACTTCCCTTTAAAAGCAGTTGTTTTTCTTTTAGTAACCGTATTTATATGGTTGTTAGACATGGCATTAATTAATAAGTTATTAGTTTCAATCATTGCTGTTATTAGTATCATCATTGTTCCAGATCTGTTACTCGAGATGCGAAAGCGCATGTTAGTGCGAAAGGTTTCGAAAAACCTTCCTTATGTCCTCGATATTATGTCTGTTTGCGTGCAAACCGGTATGACAATTGAAGCGTCGTTTGCGTATTTAGCACAAGAGCTAAAAATCTTCGATAAAGATTTATGTTATCAAATCAATAAAACATCAGAAGCCGGCAAAGTACATGGGATAGAAAAAGCATTGCATGATCTTTCCGTTCGCTTGCCTGCACCAGAAATCAACAGCTTTGTCTTAACGATTATTCAAAACCTTCACTATGGTGCATCCGTTGCGAATGTTTTAAGTGATTTAGCCGAAGATATGCGTCGGATTCAATTACTCGAAATTGAAGAGAAAATGGGTAAATTGTCAGCCAAAATGAGTGTGCCTTTGATCTTGCTGATCATGTTTCCAATCGTCATTTTTATTCTTGCTCCTGGCTTTTTACAAATCGACTTTACGAGCTTTAGGGGGGGTAAATAATGAATAAGGCGACTTTTTTGAGTATTCCACTACTTTTGCTGTTTGGTTGCTCTTCCACAATAGAGAGTGAAGAGAGTGTGGTGCAAAACATGGAGCGTGTTGATAACCATACAGGCCTGATTAATCACTATAAAGGGCATCTAGAAAAGCGACCTGAAGACGTCCAGATCATGCAGGAACTTGCAAAAGTGTATTTTGATAAGGGCGATATCGAGTCGGCTAAGTTTTATGCTGACCATTTGCTCAATCAAGGGGGGAAGAATAGTGAGCTCCTGCAATTAAGAGGTCAGATTCATAGCCAAGATGGTGAAGATTCTTTGGCTCTGAAACGCTATAAAAGCTCGATCGAAATGGGCAACAACAGCGGAGAAATCTATGTTTTATCGGGCATCTCCTATTGCAATACCGACCAGTTCTCTCAAGCAAAAAATGCGTTCAATCAAGCTCGTCTAAAAGGCTATAACGACGTGGCGGTGAAAAACAATTTAGCCGTAGTTTATCTTGCACAACGACAGTATGACGACGTGATATCGCTATTGGTTCCTGTTTATCAAGAGAACCCAAGTAACCAGAAAGTGCGAGCGAATTTGGCTATCGCACTGTTCAAAGTAGGGGATGTCTATCAAGCGAGAGATTTACTTGAAGGAGCATTTACCGATTCTCAAGTAGCGCAAATCTCGAGGAAGTTACACCGGTAATAAGGGTGGACGGTATGGAGTATTCTCGAAGAAAGGTAAAGGGCGTAACCGTAGTTGAATTTGCATTAGGGGCCGGGGTTCTTGCTCTTGCTCTCGTCATGCTTTTTGAAATGGGATTTAGAATTTACGTAACCAACTTGGTTGAGTATGCGTTGAGGGAGTCAGTCAGAAACACAAAGGTGTTTGAAGGCGGAAACTCCTACGATAACTACAACCTAACATTGGATTCGGCGATGAAGGACGGAGGGGCATTATGGACGTCACTCGTTCCTGCTGAAAACTTTGAAGTGTCTGGTCGGTACTATTTAACATACGCCGATCTAATTTCAGGTACCAGTTATTCTGATGCCGAGATGGGAGAAGACGATCAAGGGTATGCTATTGCTGAAATTACGTTGACCTATAACTACACACCAATTTTGAACGTATTTTCCAACGATGTTATCCCGATTACCAAAAGCACACTGATTAACCTAGAACATGAAGGTTGGGAGGAGTGATGATGAAAATACGATCCCGACAAAAAGGTGTTTTTGCGATTGAGCTGTTTTTTGTTTTGATTGCTCTCATCAGCATCTTTTATTTCATGACGGACATTAGTGACAAGTTATTAGCTCGTGCTCAACTTGATCGTGGGAGTTTTGCGCTAGCTAATATCCTTAAAGAGCGAAGTCGTTATTACGACGAAAGATTACCTTTAAACGCAAGTGATGAAACGGACATGCAGACACTTGCGTCACGTCTACTTGATACGACACCAGGCAGCGTCGCTATCAAAATTGAAGCATTGCACAATAAGGCGACGTTAAATGCTTTTGAAAGTAACGAGTACAAAAATCTCGGCTGTGAGGCAGCGGGTTTAGATACGAAGTCAGAGTTAGCACCCGTTGAGAATGGCGTGATTTTCTCTTTGTATCAAGTAACGCTTTGTCAGCAAGAAAACTCTTGGTTTACCCAGCTTTGGGGGAATTCAGGCGCATCCACGATGACAATCACATCCAGTTCTGTTGTGGTGGGGAGGTAACGATGAATTTCACTATTAAACAACGAGCTCCAATTCATTCAGGTCGCAGTCAAAAAGGGATTGCGGCAATTTGGTTCGCACTGAGTTTAGTGCCTGTTTTTGGTATGACATTTTTCGCTGTAGAGGGGACGCGTTATATCCAAGAGACAAGTCGACTGAGAGACGCAGCGCAAACTGCTGCATTAGCCATTACGATAGACGACAAATCGAACCAAGCGGATGCATTGGCGACGATGTACATCAATGACTATGTGCGTGATATTTCCCATGTTGATATTCAAACGGTGAGGACGTACGAAGAGCCAACAGAAGACAACGATAATACGGAAAAAATTCAGTATTCCGTGCAAGCGGTTACCACTCACAACTCTTGGTTTGCCAGTAACTTAATTCCATCTTTTGAGGCTCAAGAGAAACTCGCTGGGCAAGCTGTCGCGGCGAAATATCCTTTTTACTTAGGGGATAAAATCATTGATTTGGTTTTGGTGACTGACTTTTCTGGGTCGATGAACAACAGCTGGGATGGCGAAATTAAAATTGATCTCCTCAAAGATGCGGTTAAGCAAATTTCAAATCGTATCTTAGTTCCGCGAGAAGGCGAGAGTGAGGTACTGAATCGTATTGCCATCATTCCATTTAACCTTCGGGTGCAAGAGAAGATAAATGACAACCTCTACTCTACCAGCCAGTTAAGGTACAAAGGTAGTTATCGTCAAAGCGTGTCTAATGTGAAATACGAACAAGTAAACTGGAATTACTGGTCTCCTTACACAGAAGAAGCTGTTGAAGAGTGTGCCAACAAACGTACTGATTGCCCCAACAAGAAAAGTTGGGAGCGTGAACAAGCGAAACGAGTGGCTGATGTAGTGAATACTAACAATAACCGTTTGGAGATTCCTGACTATGTCGGTTACTCAAAATCGGTTAGACACATGTTTGACGATAAAGTCGCGAATAATAATTTGACGTTTCATTTTAGATCGAACAACAACAAGCTTTATAACTCCAGTATGACGCGGACTGGTCATTCGGGCTTTTATACCATTCCACTAACTGCCAACAAAACAAACCTCGACAAGGTACAAACCATGAGCTCGGGTGGGAATACTGCTGCCTATCAAGGCATGCTGCGTGGCTTGCAAATCATGGAAGATGGACGTCCAAACGGCAGTAACGAAGAAGAAACAGAGCAATACAATGACCGTCTTAAAATGCTGATAGTAATCAGTGATGGTATGGAGTATCCATACACAGAAATCTTGCCCGGTTTAGTGAACAAAGGTATGTGTGATAAAGCGCGTGAGCACTTCCAAACCGAGAACGGCAATTTGTACATTGGCGTCATTGGCGTGAATTTCAGTGCATCTTCGCAAAGCGGTTTCCAAGATTGTGTGTTGAATCCGGATGAAGACATCATCGATGTAACAGAGACGGAAGACTTCATTAAGAAAATCGAAGAACTAATTCAGAAAGGATCTCGTGGTAATGGTGTATCGAGACTATATGGGTGAGAGATATGACCAAAACAATGCTAATTACAGGGATGCTGGTGGCCGGTTTTACGACCGTTAGTGCGAATGCCAGTGAAGTCAGTTCAAAAGTGACCGAATACTGTGGGACGTCATATTATGAATACTCGCACTCGATTCAGGTTGGCGACGTGACGGGTGTGGCATCGCATCGTGATGGCTATTTGCAGGTAACGGATGTGAGTAATGACCCCGCACTGAAGTGGGCGCTGATGAAGAACTCATCACTGCTCACTAACCCGAATGATTGCCTGACGTATATCTCCAATTTAGGTATTGCTCAGTTTAGCGGAGAGGTCAGCGATAAAGGTAAATTGATTGCGCGAGTGCACTTCGCCTTTGACAAGTTTAACCTTACCCCGTTGGCCAGAAATGTATTGAGCGATGTGGCTCGTCAACTTGCTCAAACGAACTATCAAGTAACAGTAGAAGGGCACACCGATTGGATTGGCACCAAAGCGTATAACCAAACCTTGGGTCATAACCGAGCCAAAAGCACCGCTGGTGAACTGCACTATTATGGGGTGAGTGAGCAGAAAACCACGCTTAAATCCTTTGGTGAATCTGAACCGATAGCAACCAATAATACCTCTTCGGGTCGTTCTAAAAACCGTAGAGCAGATGTTTACATTCCAGCGGATGAACAGGAAAAACCACCAGCAACGGAATAGGTGTTAACTACTGACTCGATGGAATTAAAAACGCCCGCCTTCAATTGGAAGCGGGCGTTGTACTCTTGTCTTTGTCTTTGTCTTTGTCTTTGTCTTTGTCTTTGTCTTAGCGATGCGCTTACATCATGCCTGTTACGATGCCTGCTGTGACAAAGAACACAATCATCCAAAGCACCGACAAGTTAAGTTTCTTATGTAAGTAGAAACCAGCTATCACAAGAGCGATGTCGATTGGAGCAACGACAGCGCTGCTGAATACTGGTTGGTAAAGTGCTGCCAATAGCAAACCAACGACCGATGCGTTTACGCCGTTGATTGCACCTGACACTGCCGGTTTACCAGCCAGCGCTTGCCAGTTCTTTAGCACGCCAAGTAGCAATAAGAAGCCCGGTAAGAACACACCTAATGTTGCGACTAGCGCGCCTAGGATAGGGGTATCAGACAGCTCGTAACCAATGTAAGTCGCGAAGGTAAACATTGGCCCCGGTACCGCCTGCGCTGCGGCGTAGCCCGTTAGGAACGCGTCTTGACTTAATTGATCGCCAACGATGTTTTGCAGTAGGGGAAGTACCACGTGACCGCCACCGAACACTAAGCTACCTGCTTGGAAGAAGTCGCTAAACAATCCAAGCATTGGCAGGGAATGAGCCACAAACGGTAAACCAACTAAAAGTACTGCGAACAGTGCCAATGGTGCAATGGTTGGTTTAAATGGTTCGGCAGGTGTTGCGGATTCTTTCTTTAGATATTGAGTACCAATCAAACCCGCCACCACAAGCACCAGCATTTGAGTTGCGATGCTCGGTGCAACCAATAACGCAATCGCGGTTGCCACACACAAGCCGGCTGTTAGTTTGCTTTGGCAGAAGTTTTTGTACATTCCCCAAGTCGCATCCGCCACCACCACGACCGCAAGTAACTTCAAGCCGTGAACGATGTTTTGGAACAGCGCGGTATCAGTGATCTGGCTGCTTACCATAGCAAGCGCCAACATGATGATCACGGAAGGCAGTGTGAAGCCAAGAAAAGCCATGCATGCGCCGCCTAAGCCTCCGCGTTTGTAACCCAGAGCAAAGCCAACTTGGCTAGAACCAGGGCCCGGTAAGAATTGGCTCAAAGCCACGATCTGTGCGTATTCGCTGTCATCAATCCATTTGAGCTTTTCAACGAACGTTTGGCGGAAGTAACCGATGTGCGCCGCAGGGCCACCGAAACTGATCCAACCAAGCCAAAAAAAGGTTTTAAAAATGGTAAACATGTTGAGCCTGTTAAATCTCCAATAAAACTGCATCTACTGTAAGAAATGTACTAAGATGATTCAAATTAATAGTTTTAATTTCATCTATGAATAAAATGGGATGAGGTGTTTTGTGAAAGATGATGTTCAGTGGCGCAATATCGACTTAAATCTATTGGTGACCTTTTCTTACCTATATCGCTATCGCAGAGTGAGCTTGGCGGCCGAGAAAAGCTTTGTCAGTCAGTCTGCCATGAGCCACAGCTTGTCGCGTTTGCGCGTGCTGTTTGATGACCCATTGTTTGAGCGTAAAGGCCATAAGATGGACCCAACCGAGCACGCGCATCATATCGCGCCGACGGTGCATCATTTATTGGATTCGATTGCCAAAGACTTACTGACGAAGTCCGCTTTCCTGCCAGAAAACTACGCCGGCGTGTGTCGCATTGGTTTAACCGACTACGCCGAATTCATCTTCGCCCCATTGCTTTATGATGAAATCCGTAAGCGTGCGCCAGAAGCACAAATCAGTTTTATTAACGTCAACCGCAGTAATTACGTGGCGATCACGGAACACGATAAGTTAGATGTCATCATCGGCAGTATGCCTGTGCTCGATGATAACTTTGAGAGCCAGTACCTCTACACAGAAAAGCACGTATGTCTGTGTGATAAGCGAGTGTTGAAAGGTGAAACACAATTGTCGATTCACGCTTTTGCCAATATCGAGCAAGCCCTCGTGAGTCCTGATGGCAGCTTGAGTACACAAGTAGACAAAAAGCTTGCTGAGCATGGCTTGAGCCGAAAAGTCACCGTCGCTTCACGTAACTTCCTAACGATTCGAAACTTACTTAAACAGCGAGAGTTGGTTGCGATTGTGCCGGAGAAAATGGCGCAAGCGGAAAGATTCTCGGACGACTTGGTGAGCGTCCAGCCGCCGATTGCGGTGGCGGATTTTGATATCGCCATGTTGTGGCATACCAGTCGTAATAACGAGGATAAAGGGATTTGGCTGCGTCAGCTAGTGGCAGAATTGATCACAGGTAATTGATCTTATAAGGGCACCACGAGGGTGCCCTTTAAGTAACCGAGCTATAGGTCGTTTATACTTGCGTTACTGGTTCTTGCGCCTTTTCTTGCGTTGCTTGTTGTTTGATAGCTTGCTTCTTTTCAAAGCGAGAGATCCACCACCAAGCCAGAGCAGAGAAGACGGCCGTCATAAACACGTTGATGAAGAACGCACGTACCAAATCAACACCTGTTGGGAATGCCGATGCGGTCATGCTCACCACGAAGATGACAATCAATACCGACACCACACTCATGCCCACTTTGCGTGAACCCATACGGAAGTCGCGCGGTGTATCGTCGTGTTTTAGACGGAACACAAAGTACGCAATCATGATGAAGATTGGCGGTAGCATCGCCGTACCTGCGGTTAGGTTGATCGCTTGGTTCATCATGTCTTGCACGGATTCTGAACCAAAGCCGTTGACGATCAGCATCACCACAACGAACGCGAATTGCCACCATGCTGCACGTACTGGTACACCGTGTTCGTTTAGCTCTGTGGTTTTCTCGCCGTACACGCCTTTTGGAATTTCAGAGAAGTGAATTTTTACTGGTGCTGCAGTCCACATCATCATTGAGCCAAACATCGCGATGAACAAGATGATACCAACGAAGCGGCCAACCAATACTGTTGAAATGTCGAAGTATTGAGCCATACCGGTAAAGATTTCTACCATGCCGCCTGCGTATGTTAGGTCTTCACGCGGAACGAACACGTTCACCAAAAGTGAGCCAATAGCGTACATCGCACCAATCAAGACGCCCGCCATAATGATCACTTTGATGAAGGCTTTTTGACCGCCTTTTACGTCTTTCAGGTAAGCCGCTGCGGTTTCTGCACCGCCTGCTGCTTGGAAGATCCAACACATAATGCCTAGCGTCGCCCAGTTAATGGTTGGACTCATTGCTTCTAGCGTGATTGGTTCTGCTGGTGTGTAAGTGTCGCCGCCTAATGCCATTAGCGCGCCGAGAACGTAAATGCCGAATAGGGCAAACACACCGTAAGCAACCAGCTCAGAAATTTTGCCCAACCAAGATGCGCCTTTGGTTGAAATGTGGGTCGCCGCTGCGAACAGAACGATCGAAATAATCGATGTCACCATTGGTGAGAAGGTGTACTCGTAACCAAGCATTGCGTAAGACGCGTAAGCAATCACGTTTGGTAGCAGAGACACAAACCAGAATAGGTTCACGAACCAGTAGAGGAACGAACCTAGGTAAGCGGCTTTAGAACCAAGCGGTTGTTTAAGCCAGTCGTACATGCCTGACTCAGAGTTTTTGTTCGCCGAAACGAACTCTGCAATGATGAATACAAATGGAATGAAGTAAACGATCGTCGCGAAAAGGAAGATAGGGGCAGAGCTAAGGCCAAGCTCAATGTTGTTGTTCACGATGTTACGGACGTTAAATACCGCCGCAAATGTCATCGACAGCAAGGCGAATTTGCCAATGGTGCCGCGCATAGATTCAGACATAGAGTCCTCCGATGAATCACGTCAATTCCCTTCGTAACTCAGTGATAGTGCTATTGACCGTTTTATCATCCTTGGGCGAATACTATTCGTAATCGCGTTGGATTGCTGAGGTCGACAACTGATCTGTGATCTGAATTACTTTGGGTTTATTTAATTATTTTGTTGTTAGGCCAGACGCGTTGTCTGGCCTTGCCTGTAAGCCATTATTTATTTAGGAAATAGCCATCTTCGATGGTCACTTTGAGCACCACTTTTCTTACTCGGTTGTCACCGTGGAAGCGGTACGCTTTATCGTTATCAAAAATTGCCACTTGGCCTTCGCAAAGCTCACGAGTCTCACCTTGACCAGAGAGAAATTCGCGGTCAGTTTCATCTCGATATGCTTGCTCTAGGCGTAAACCGGATTTGTCGGCGAACTCCACAGTTTCGCGACCTTCTAGGTAGTAATGCACGTCGAAGTAGCGGCGGTTCCCTTCAAACAGGTCGGTTTGTTTTGTGCCGTCTTCAATCATGTAAACCAAAGAGTCACCAATCGAATACATCACGCCGTCTTTGATGTTGGCGATGTTCTCAATCGCTTCCACGCAGCGGTTCCATTTACGACCGTCGCGGTACACGACTTTGAATTGTTCTAAGTTGTCTAACACGATCATGGATTACGCCTCGTTTGCTGTTTGAGTATTAGGTTGAGTGAAGAACGCATTGTCGAAATCATGGTTTGCCATGGTTTGTGCACTGCAATCGCCCGCTTGAAGTGGCATCAGCGTTAAGCCATAACGGAATTCATCCATGTACACGCGGTATGAGTCGAGCACTTCGCTTCCCCATGAGTTCGAGCCCAGTCCCATCACTTGATGGTCAAGGTTGAGCGTGATGTAGCCGCTCTTCTCTAGCTCAATGGTGTGTTGCGCTTCGTGCAGGTTTTGATTGGTGTAGAACCAAGCACTGAAGTTGATTTCTTGCTGTGGTTTCACCAACAACCCCGTGCCGTGGCGATTCGTCAGTGATGCCCAACGAACGTGTTGGCGGTTGCCGTTGTTTTGTGGGAACGGGTAGTTCTCAAACATGTCGGCTACTGTGCTGTGGTAGACATCAATCAAGTTCGCTTGGCGGCTGTCTTGGTAGTTTTCTTCAGGGCCACGACCGTAGTAACTCACTTGGTCAAAGTTGCCGTTGATGCCCAAATCCAAGCCAATTACAGGGATAACGTGCGGGTAATCGCCATAGCGTTCACCGCTCAGTTCCACATTCAAGTGACCTTGTGCGTTGATTTGGTAGCGGTAGGTACAGCGCATGCCAAAGTCGAACACCGGTGGCGCGATGATGCTGGTGGTCGTAATCGAAACCGAATCATCCGTTGCTTCGACTTGTAGCGTGCGGAAGTGCTCCTGCATGATTTGTAAGTGCGCTGGGTGCCACAAACCTTCGTACTCTTGTTTGTGGTTATCAATCATTGGCTTGAAGAAGTTCAGTCTAGGCTCAGATTGAATCAGCTCTTCACCATTGACGCGCCAAGAGGTCAGCTTGCCGTTGACTTTAGAGAAGGTCAGAGTGAAGTTGTGGCCTTCAATCACGTGCTCTAAGCGGCTTTCTGTTGTGACCAACGCTTGTGCATTGTGGCTAACAAATTCGGCTTCGCTTGCTGTGTTCTCTTTCAGTTGGAATTGGTACACCGCGATGTCGTGGTTCGCTTCGCTGTACAAAGTGCGGCTGTCTTTACGCACGGTGAAGTTAATAAAGGCTTCACGCTCGTCCAGTTCAGGCAGATTAATTGTGATTTCACGCGCGCTGTTTGCAGCAAGCTCTTCGACCTTAAACTGCACGCTGCGCAGCGTTTCACCTTCCGCTCGGATATCCGCCGTGATGGTGTAATCATCAAGGTTGGTAAACCACAATTTGTTCTCTACGGTGAAGGTGTTTGTCGTCCCTTCTACTGCTTGAATTTTTACTGGAGCGATGACTTGTTTGTACTCTTTCAAGCCCGGTCCAGGTGTTTGGTCTGGGTAAATCAAACCATCCATACAGAAGTTGTAGTTATTCGGGTAATCGCCGTAATCACCGCCGTATTTGTAAAACTCTTGGCCGTTTTCATCACGTGCTAATACACCGTGATCACACCATTCCCATACGTAGTGACCTTGAATGTGGTCGTGCGCATAGAACACGTTTTGGTATTCCGTTAGGCCGCCAGGGCCGTTACCCATCGCGTGTGCGTATTCACAAATGATGCGTGGTTTCTCGTGTGGGTGCTCCCCAAAGTGATTCATGAGCTGCGCACGTGAGTACATGGTTGAAATCACGTCGACAACTTCTGCATCGCGGTCTTCTTCGTAATGCACCAAGCGGGTGTCATCAATAGCTTTGGTTGCGTCGTACATAGCGCGGATATTGCAGCCGTAACCAGACTCGTTACCCAGTGACCACATGATGATGGAAGGGTGGTTCTTTTGGGCATGAACGTGGCGTTCTGCGCGGTCTACAAACACACTTTCCCATGCTGCATCGTTGGTGATGCGGCTTAGATCGCCAACGTTCGCGAAGCCGTGGGTTTCTACGTCGGTCTCTGCCATTACGAACAAGCCGTAAATGTCACACAATTCGTAAAAGCGTGGGTCGTTAGGGTAGTGCGCGGTGCGAACTGAGTTGATGTTGTGTTGCTTCATCAAAATCAGATCTTTCTCGACACGCTCCATGCCAACTGCACGACCTTTTAGATGGTCGTTGTCGTGGCGGTTTACACCGTGCAGCATCACGTATTGGTTGTTGATGTAGAACAGACCATCACGCACTTTAATGTCTCGGAAGCCAACACGTTGCGGAATCACTTCGACAATATTGCCTTGTGCGTCTTTTAGCGTAATGAACAGTTGGTATAGGTATGGATTTTCCGCTGTCCAATGGGTTGGGTTCACTACATCAATGACAAAGCTTGTTTGGCTGTTGTCTTGGATAGTCAATGCATCGCATTGGCCACTAGCAATCACTTTACCTTTGTCTTGGAGCGAGTATTCCAGCGTGTAACCAGATACAGCCGTAGTAGACAGGTTTTCTAGCTCAACTTGGCAGCTGCAAGTAGCACTTTGGTAATCGTCGGCGAAATCAGTACGAACAGTCAGATCTTGGACGTGAACGTGCTCTTTTCCGACAAGGTAAACATCACGGAAGATACCCGCCGTCCACCACATGTCTTGGTCTTCAATGTAAGTCGAATCTGCCCATTGCATGACGCGCACAGACAATAAGTTCTCGCCTTGTTGAACGTAAGAAGAAATGTCGAACTCAGCGGTTAAGCGACTGCCTTTGCTAAAGCCAACGTAATGACCGTTTACGTAAACTTCGAAGTAAGTTTCAACGCCATCAAATTTGATGATGGTTTGTTTGTTGTCCCATTGCTGGCCAAGCGTGAAAGTGCGTTGGTATGCGCCAGTTGGGTTGTCGGTTGGGACAAACGGTACGTCGATAGGGAATGGGAAACCTTCGTCAGTGTATTGAAGGTCACCGTGGCCTTCCATTTGCCACATGTTCGGAACGGTAATGCGTCCCCAATCTTCCATTTTTTGAGAGTAAAACGCTTCAGGCACCAAAAGCGGGTTAGTGAAATAGTTGAATGTCCATTGACCACTCAGCAGTTTAAAGCGGCTGCTCAGCTCGCGTTGGAACGTTTGTGCGTTTTTAACTGAATCGTATGAGAAGAAGTAAGCACGTGGTGCCATACGGTTCTCATGTAGGTGAAGGAAGTTTTCCCAGTTGTTCACGTTTGTTCTCCCCTCGGCTTAGCTTGGTCATTTCGACGCGGTATCGTCAGCGTCGAATCTGCCCAAAAGAAATGCAGCCGATGTATTGTGAAAAGGCTTATGAGTTATCTGGGAAAGATATTAGTAAAAGTTTTACTAAAATAAATTAGTGAAAACGTTTAACTTTAACTCGAACACGTTTTGATACGTGATTGGTGAGCAAGATGTGATCAGCGTAAAGGAATAGCATCCCAAGCTTATTTGCTGGGTAAAATGAGTAAAAAATGATGGGGGTTTAGATAAGGGAAATAAAAAAGCACTGAGGATTCAGTGCTTTATAAAATAAGAATGAAGAGGGAGAGTTACTTAGTCGTGCCGCGCAGTTTGAGTTTGCTTGGTACGTGAACTTGCAATGGCAGCGCACGGCCATCGCGGTATTTTTCTACCAATAAGTTTACCCCTTGTATGCCCATCATCTCTGAGTGAATTCGCACTGTAGAGAGCGGTGGGAAGGTAAAGCGAGCGGTTGGAATGTCATTCACACTGATCAGAGCAATGTCTTGTGGAATGTTCAAACCGAACTCATGGATGGCACGTAAAACCCCAATCGCTATCGAGTCTGATGCGATAAAGAGTGCTGTTGGAAAGTCGCCTTTTGCCAACATTGCTTTGGCTAAGTCATAACCCGATAGGCTAGAAAAATCGCCGCGGTAAATGTCGTTCTCTGATACAACACCTTTTAGGTTGCCGTATTCCACAAACGCGTTTTCACGAATGTCCGCGGTGTTTGGTTCGTCTTGTCCACCAATGAAACCAATGCGCTGGTAACCTTGTTCGACGAAGAAGTCGACGACTTGCTTACTGATGCGAGCAAGATCGATATCAACGCTGTCGTACATGCTTTCGCTGTCTGAGAAGTCGATATAACAAATGCTGTCTGCGAGGCGCTTAGGTAGTTTATTGATGATCGCTTTATCGGTTTTACCAACCAAAAGGATGCCGGTGATCTTTTGTGTTTCGACGTCAATTTCGCTGTTGTAGCAATTGGTTAGCGTAATGCCCAATCTATCACATTGGGTTTCAATCCCGTGGCGAATGGATAAATAGTAAGGATCATTCACTTCTGCTTCTTGCTTGTAGTTGTACAAGGCTAAAAAGTGATGTTTTTGTTTAGCCTCTTTCGTAGCCTTTTTTGAACTGCTGGTGCGGTATTCCAACTTTTCAGCAATTTCTAAGATGCGGTGTTTGGTTTCTTCTTTTACGCTCAGAGTCGGATCGTCATTCAACACGCGTGATACGGTTGCAAGTGAGACGCCCGCTTCTGTAGCGATATCTTTTAGTGTTGCCATGTTCACTTCCCGTTGGCAAAGCTCACTGTCCCAGTGAGATAAGCAATAATCCCACTATTGTAAACAGCTACTTATGGATGCACAAATTTTTAGTAAAACTGTGCGAGTGGGTGAAATAAAGTGATTACATGGAAAAGCGGTTTTTTAAGCAAACAAAAGCCCGAGCGGCTAGGACTCTCCGGTCGGGCTTTGTTGTTCACTATTGCTACTTAACATGAGTGGCAAGGCGATAAGGTTAAACCTAAGACTTTTTACCTTTGGTTTTATCTGGTTCGACAAGCAAGTGGTCAAATACATGGCGAATGAACGGTGCCCCGACTTTTGAACCACCGTTTCCGTGCTCAATCACCACTGTCGCCACATATTTTGGATGGTCATACGGAGCAAACGCAGTGAACAACGCGTGGTCAAGTAGGTGGTTCGCGAGCTTTTTCGAGTTATAGACCTCGTCTTTGCGCAGGCCAAATACCTGGGCGGTACCGGATTTGCCACCACTGCTGTATTCCGCGCCTTTAAATGCGCGACGACCAGAGCCATGTGCGCCATTGTTTACCAAGCGCATCGCATTGATTGGAATGTCCCAGTATTTATCTGGCACACCTTCAATTGGTGGTAGATCTTTCGGTGCGACTTCGACTTGGTTTTCAAAATCTTCGCCGTGCTCAATCACCGCTCTTAGCAGATGTGGTGCTTTCATCTCACCATGATTGATAAGGAATGAAGTGGCTTTGGCGATCTGCATCGGAGTGGCTGTCCAGTAACCTTGCCCAATACCAATCGGAACGGTATCCCCTTGATACCAAGGCGTACGGTGACGGGCAATTTTCCATTCTCGTGTCGGCATGTTGGCACTGCTCTCTTCATAGATATCAATGCCTGTCGGCAATCCGAAGCCGAATTTGTTCATCCATTTAGAGATGCGGTCAATACCCAAATCAAATGCGGTTTGGTAGAAGAACGAGTCAACCGATTCCTCGATTGCCTTGGTAACATCCACGTTGCCGTGACCCCAACGTTTCCAATCTCGCCAAGCTTTTGAATTCGGTTTTGAACCTGGAATACGCCAAGAACCGTGATCGTTACGCACCGTACTTGGCGTGATCACATGTTCTTCAAGCCCAGCGACTGCCATAAAGGGTTTGACGGTTGAAGCGGGTGGATAGACACCTAGCGTGGTTCGGTTTACGAGCGGGTGGGCTGGATCGTTCAACAATGCGCTGTAGGCTTTGCTGGAAATGCCGTTCACAAATGGGTTTGGGTCATAGCTTGGGCTAGATGCCATCGCAAGGACGCTATTATCTCTTGGATCGAGTACAACAGCGCTGCCCTGACGATTATCCAATTGCTGATAAACATACTCTTGTAGTTCGATATCGAGGTTTAAAACGATGTCTTTCCCTGCAATTGGCGGCACGTACTTAATGGTACGAATCACGCGCCCGCGACTGTTTACTTCGACTTCTTCATAGCCTTTGGTGCCATGCAAAATGTCTTCGTAGTAACGCTCCACGCCCAGTTTTCCGATGTTCTGAGTCGCTTGGTAGTTTTGTGCTTTGCCTTCTTTGTCTAAGCGTCGTAGATCGCGGTCATTAATATGAGAAACATAGCCTAGAACGTGTGTTAATTCCTTCCCGTAAGGGTAGTTACGTTTAAGATCTGCAGTTACAAATACGCCATCAAATTCATGTTGATGCACCGAAAAACGCGCAACTTGTTTGTCGTTGAGTTCGTTCAAAATGGTGACAGAACGAAAACGGCGAGTGTGCTTGTAGCGTTTTTTGAATGACTCAATTTGTTCTGGTGTGATGTCGATGTAATGAGCGAGTTTCTCAAGCAAAGCATCGGGGTCGCCTGCTTGCTCAGGGATCATATCGAGGTTGTAAACTGGGCGATTTTCAGCAATCAAAACGCCATTGCGGTCATAGATAAGACCGCGAGTGGGCGCGATAGGAAGAATCTTAATGCGATTGTCATTAGAGCGAGTTTGGTAATCTTTGAAATGATTAACTTGCAAGTTGTAGAGGTTCGCGACCAATCCTCCCAGCAAAATAACCATGCCGAGAAAGGCAACGACGGCACGGTTTTTAAATAACCTTACTTCTTGATTATGATCTCGAAATTCATTTCGCTTGCGTAGCATGAGGGCCCTTCAGATTTGTTTTTGTTCTCTGCATGCCCCGATAAAAGGAAAAAGACGCAGATTTGAGTCTTGTTACAAAAGGTTACATTTGGGGCGAGGCTACTGTAGCGGGCTTTATCTCTTGCTTTGTAAGAGCAATGTCAGGTATCGATTGCGGAAAATCATCTTTCTTGTTTGCGTGAATTACCGTGTTTTTCTTACATTGTGTAAACGTTTATACATGTAAGTATCATAAATCTTTCCCATTTTTCTTATCTAACTCAGTTTCCTTTATTTTTATTGATTTTAAGTCGTGATGTAATTTTGTGGAAACGTTTACATTATTTTGAGTTTGATCACGGATCTGGATCGGTTTTGATTGGTAGACTTTTAGCCAGTTAAGAGATAAGCGAATTTGCTTGATGAGCAGGCTCAACCAATTTCCAAGCATCGAGCAGCAAAAGTGGAGAAGCAAAAGTGAAAGTTCTTGTCACAGGCGGTATGGGGTACATCGGCAGTCACACATGTGTCCAGATGATTGAAGCAGGTATGGAGCCAATCATTGTCGACAACTTGTGTAATGCCAAAGTGGAAGTGTTAAGCCGCATTGAAGCGCTAACCGGTAAGCAACCGGCTTTCTACCAAGGCGACATTCGCGATGAAGCCTTTTTAGACTCAGTGTTTGCCAAGCATGACATTCAAGCTGTGATTCACTTTGCTGGCCTGAAAGCGGTGGGCGAATCTGTCGCGAAACCATTGGAATACTACGACAACAATGTAAATGGCTCATTGGTGTTGGCGCGCAGCATGCGTAAGGCGGGCGTGAAAAGCATTGTATTTAACCTGAGATCGGTTTAAGCCATCGCCATCAGCCCAGACTTTTCAGCATTGGTGATGTTGAGTGATGGCTTCTCTGGTTTTAAGCAATAAGCGATTAAGCCTCCAAGTAAATTCAACATGAACCCATGTAAGCTACGATGACGAGAATGCTCTATCTGAGATATATTCTTCAACTGGTCATTTATCGTTTCAATAATGAATCGCTTCGATAACATTGCACGATCCCAAGCGGCTAGCACTTTGGGTTTCATGTTTTTTCGGTGTGTTGTTATCAGCGTAATACCATCTTCTTTTAAGTCTTCAGTCAGCGCTTTACTGATATAGCCTTTGTCTGCATAAAGCTTGTCGAGCAGCCCTTTTGATAACTCACGGACAGGTTGTCTATCATCAGTATTTGCTGGCGTAAGTTTGGCCGCAACAATGTCACCAAGATGATTTGTAATGATGTGAAGTTTAAAACCGTAGAACCAACCCATGGTACCTTTGCCTCGTGCAGCTGTTCCTTTGAACACCTTATGCCTTGGGATGCGTAAGTTGTGGCAGACTTTGATGCTAGTAGAGTCAATAAATTCAATACCTGTAGGCTCTCCTTTTACATGAGTAAAGAAAGAGCTTAAAGGAACAAGCATCGACGGCATCACC